>CAMBHC010000034.1 GCA_945866285.1 Candidatus Sulfopaludibacter sp. SbA3
TCCCGGTGCTGCTCGGGGTGGCGACCCTCGTGTTCTCGCTGATTCATCTGGTGCCAGGTGACCCCGCGCAGGCCATGCTTGGAGACGGCGCATCGCCGCAAGACATCGCCGAGTTGCGGACGAATCTTGGACTCGACCGGCCGCTCACATCGCAGTACGCCGCGTTTCTTCGCCATGCAGTGACGGGCGACCTCGGCAAGTCGTTCCGCACGGGCCAGCCGGTCACGCAGATGATGGCCGAACGGGTGCCGGCCACCGCCGAACTCGCGCTGGCCGCCATGACCGTGGCCATCCTGTTGGCGCTTCCGCTCGGCATCATCGCCGCGGTCCGGAAGAACACCTTCGTTGACCATGCCGCCATGACGTTCTCGCTGGCTGGTATCTGCATCCCGAATTTCTGGCTCGGCCCCTTGCTGGCAATTGTCTTTGCCGTGGAGTTGGGCTGGCTGCCGGTTTCGGGCCGGGGCACGGCCGCGCATCTGGTATTGCCGGCGGTATCGCTCGGTCTGGCTCTTTCCGCCATCCTGGCGCGCATGACGCGCGCCAGCCTGCTCGAAGAGCTCGGTGAACTGTATGTGCGCGCGGCCCGCGCTCGCGGCGTGTCGCCGTCGACCGCCGTCCTCGGCCATGCGCTTCGCAACAGCCTGATTCCGCTGGTCACCATCGTGGCGCTGCAGTTTGGCGCCGTCCTGACTGGCGCCGTGATCACCGAGACCATTTTCGCGTGGCCTGGCATCGGGCGGCTGCTGATTCAGTCAATTGGTTTCCGCGACTACCCGATGGTGCAGGGCTGCATCCTGCTGATCGCGGTGACCTACGTGTCGGTCAATCTCCTCACTGACGTCCTTTACGGCGTACTCGACCCCCGGATCCGGCTTGAATGATGCGCCTCGGTTTGGTCATCGTCGTGGTGGTCGTAGGCGCGGCGCTGTTCGCGCCGTGGCTGTTGCCGTGGGACCCCAGCCTCCAGGACTTGCCCAATCGGCTACAGGGACCCACGTCGCAGCACTGGTTCGGGTTGGATGAGCTCGGCCGCGACATCCTGGCGCGTGTGCTGCTTGGTGCGCGGGTGTCCCTCGCCGTCGGCGTCATCGTCGTCGGCGTGTCAGCGCTCGTGGGCATGATCGTCGGCGCCGTGTCCGGCTACTACGGCGGCTACATCGACCAGATCATTGGCCGCGTCATGGATGTGTTGATGGCGTTTCCTGGCATGCTGCTGGCCATTGCGTTGGTGGCCGTGCTGGGGCCGAGCCTGACCAACGTGGTGCTGGCACTCGCGGTGATCGGCTGGGTGGGTTACGCGCGGCTCGTCCGCGGCCAGGTCCTCCGCGCCAGGGAATTCGAGTACGTCGTCGCGGCTCGGGCCCTCGGGGCAGGCACCGTGCGACTGTTGGTGCGCCACGTCATGCCGACCGCGTTGCCACCAGTGTTGGTGCAGGCGACCCTGGGCATGGCCGGCGCGATCCTGTCCGAGGCAGCGCTGAGCTTCCTGGGACTCGGAGTCCAGCCGCCGACCCCGAGTTGGGGTGCCATGATCAACGGCGGGCGCGTCCACCTGCTCGATGCGCCACACCTGACCATCGTCCCGGGCCTGTTCCTGGCAGTCGTCGTCCTGGGGTTCAACTTCCTCGGTGACGGCATCCGCGACGCCATCGATCCGAAAAAATAAAAATAGAACCTGCTTCCGTTTTACGGTGTGCGTAAGACCGCCACGGCTTCAGACTTACGAGTTTCGTAAAAGGGAAGCAGGTTCCTTTTACGGCAATCGCTGCTTCATCAGCATCAACTGGCGGTTGCCAGGATCTGCGGCGAGAGCCTCGTCCAGCACGTGACGGGCGCGGGCAATGTCGCCGCTCTTGGTCGCCGCATCGGCGAGGCGCAGTTGAAGGGCAGTGCTCGGTCCCGAGTCATCGATCGCGCGATCGAACCAGCGGACCGCCAGCGCCGGTTCGCCGAGGCGCAGCGACAGGTCGGCGATGCGGGTGCTGACGTCGGCGAGCGGCTTCTCATCACCCACCAGCGTCGCGTATCTCAACAGGGCGTCGCGCGCGTCCTGAATGCGTCCGTCGCGCACGGTGACATCGGCGAGTTGCAGATAGGCATCGGGTGGAACGGGCAGGCGGGTAACCGCCTGGCGCAAGGCACGCTCGGCCGCCGACATGTCACCGGCCAGCAACCAGGCGTGGCCGAGTTCAGCGAAGGTCTCGCCGCTGGCATCCGAGCGGCTCGCGGCCTGTTGCAGCGCCTCGAGAGCCTTGTTGAGAGCGATGCGGTCGCCGCGTCGCTGGGCGCTGGTCAGCCAGACGTGACCGAGCGCCGCGTAGGCCTGTGGCGCGTCGGGAGAGCGCTCGACGGCCCGGCTCAGGGTGGTGACGGCCGCGTCCTCTCGGCCCGCGCGCGCCTGGGCCAGACCGACCGCGACCAGGCGATCGCCGCGCGTCGCATCGAGTGCGGCCAGCGCCTCCAATTCGTTGATGGCCCTGGTGTGCTCGCCTTCAAGGGCATACACCTCCGCCAAGGCTTCACGAGGAGCCGTCTGACTCGCCGGCAGACGGCGGGCCGCCTCCTCGAGCGACCGCCTGGCGGCGGGCAACTTGTTCTGATCGCGCAGCACGAGTCCCAGCACGTAGTGCGCGTCACCCAGGGCTGGGTCGAGCTTGAGCGCCTGCTGCAAGGCCGCTGCCGCCGCAGCGACGCGGCCGGCACGGTAGCGCGAGAGTCCAAGCTTGTAATGAACCCTGGCATTCCGCTCATCAAGGTTGATGTAGGCCTCGTAGCGCTCGATGGCCCGATCGGCCCGGTTGAGCGAGGCGTTGACGTCGCCGAGCAACTCGATGGCAAGCAAGGCGCTCGGGTCCAAATCGACCGCGTCCCGAAGGTCGCGAAGGGCCGACTCAAGTTCGTTTTGGTTCTGGTACACGGCGCCACGTTTGAGGTGGGCCAGCATCGAATCGGGCTTCAATGCCACCGCGCCCGAATAAGCCTCAATGGCCTGAAAGTGGCGCTCGGCGGCCACGGCCTGATCGCCTTCCGCAATCCGCCGCCCGAACTCCCGTTCGTTGGCCAGGGCGGAATAGGCAAGGGCCCCGGCCACGCCGGCTACGGCCACTATCACCACCGCCACCAAGGTTCGGCGCACGGGAACGATGGTAGCAAAAGCGAGGGAACTTTCGGGGTCGGCCGGTTTCTAAAATTGATACACTGACCATGGGTTTTCGATTTGTCGCCGAATCCGTCATGAAAGACGCCGGAGCACTCGATTGGGCTGAAGTCGGCACCGGCGAAGCGGCGCTCATTGAGCGATGCGCCGCGGGCGAACAGGCGGCGTGCGCCGAACTCGTTTCCGGGCACGAGCGCATGGTTTACCAGCTCGCCCTGCACCTGCTTGGTGACCGCGACGAGGCCCTCGACCTCTCCCAGGAAGTCTTCTTCAGCGTGTTCCGGACCATCGGGCACTTCCGCGGCCAATCGGCCTTGAAGACCTGGATCTATCGTATTGCCATCAACCAGGCCCGCAACCGCCAGCGATGGTGGCGGCGCCGGCACAAGGCCGACCAGGTGTCGCTGGATCAGCATGTGGCCGCACACGGTGACCTGCGCCAACCCGGTGAACACACCTCGCCCGACCGCGCCTACGCCCGCAAAGAGCTGGCGGAGAAGTTGTGGACGGCGCTCGACCGCTTGCCTTTCGACCAGCGCACCGTGATCGTGCTCCGCGAAATCGACGGCCTCCGTTACGACGACATTGCCTTCTCGTTGGGCGTGGCCGTCGGAACCGTCAAGTCGCGCCTCACGCGGGCGCGCCAGGCGCTACGTCAGCAACTGCAGGGGGCGCGCGTGTGATGCACGAGCATTCGTGCGCCGACGTGCGCGAACGCCTTGAGGCGCTTTACGACGGCGAAGTGCCGTTCGCTGAGCGCCTCGCCATCCAGAACCATCTCACCGAATGCGTCGCCTGCAGCCTGGAGGCTGACGCGCTCGCCGGTCTTGGCTCGACCTTGCGCCACCTGGCAGCGGAGGTCGGCGAGCACGCGGCAGTCGTGCCGCTGCGCCTGTCCGAACAGGTGGTGGAGCAGCTCGGCGTCGAAGAACGGCTCTCGATGCATGCGCAGGTCGTGGCGCTGTTCCAGGACATGCACCTGGTCTGGGCCGGGATTGGCGCGACGGTCGCGACGCTGGTCTGCCTGGTCGGCTCAGCCAGCGTGCTGCATGCCGCGAACCAGGAACGTCCGGATTCACTGGCGGGCGTGATCTCACTGCTGGCCAACCCCGGTTCCAATGCCAACCCGGTGCGCCTCAATTACGACATGATGGCGCCGCGCGCGGTCACCGATGCCGCGATCGATCTGTCCGAGGAGGACGCGGAATACGCGTTGGCGGCAGTCGTCTCGCGTGAAGGCCGCGTCCAGGGCATCGAAGTGATCAACGACGCGCAGTTGCTCGGCAACCGTGCCGTGGTCAACGCCATGCTGAACGAGGCGTACCGCGTGCAATTCGCGCCGGCACAAGCGCGCACCGGCGACGCGGTGGCGGTGAGCATGGTCTGGCTGGTGGCGAGCACCACCGTCAAGGGTCGTCACGACGATGGGCTGGGGAGCCAGCGGTAGGCGCTTGCGCAACGCGCCGCGCCCGCGCGCCGCGGTCGGCCTCTAACTCACTTAATCTGGACCTGGCCGCTCCCGACATTTCCCAATACATCGGTCGCGCGAATGACCAATGTGCGACCCGCGGCATCGGCTTCCAACCTGATCTCAAACGCTTCCTGGCGTGCGTCGAGAATGCCGTCGCGGGGAAACGCCGGCTGCCAGCGCTGCGCATCCACTGAATACTCCACGCGCGCAATCGTCGAGTCCGTATCGCGAACCTCGGCCGGCACGATGAACCGCGTGCCGTCCCGGCGAATGGCGCCGGGCTGCACGGTCGGGGCGACGTTGTCGATCTCGAAGCCGCTGCTCTCGAGTTCACCGACCAGCGCTGAGTCCGAAGGATTGGCGCGCGTATCCGAGGCCGAGACCTTCAGGACGTACGAGCCGTTTGGCACTGAGGAGGTATCCCAGACCAGCAGGGTGTCGCGCAGGTCGCTCTTCAGCGGGTGCCAGGCCGTCTCGCCCTCGCGTCGATAGGACACGCTGTAACTGAGGTCGTCGCCGTTCTCATCCTCTGCCTTCCAGACGAACGTCTGGAGCCCCTTCTGATAGATGCGCCGGCCGAGGGCGGGCCCCGAACCAGCAGCGGCGGGTGAGGCGCCGGCGTTGCGACGCTCGGTGGCATCTTCATCCAGGCCGGCACTTTCGGTCTCGCCGCTTGAAAAAGGCTTCTGGAACACCACGCCTGGCGGATGGACGGTGATGGCGGCCACCTGCGGCCGCACGTTGCGGGGCAGGTACGCCGACGTGAGCGAGGTCAGCACTGGGCTCGCTGTCGTCCCAGTCAGGACCGCGCGCCATTGCAGGTAACGCGCCTTCGGACTGCTGATCGGCGAGCCATCCGCATTGGTGTATGGACCGGCCCAATCGCTCCACGCTTCGTCTGGCGTGCGCGTGTTGCCCGAGCGCGTGAACACCTCGACCTTGGTGCCGGCCGGCGCCACCGCCTTCCATGCCACGGCACCCCACGTCGAGACCAGGCGGGCGTCTTTGACATCAGACTCGTACGTGCCACGCGTGGCGCGCGCTGATGACATGGCCATCAGCCGGCCGGGATTCGAGGTGGCGATCAAGGTGCGGTCAGCCGTCCGAATCAGTTGTGTCGCCTGTTGCGCCGGCACCCGGGTGACGAGGACGGCGCGAACCGGATCGCCACTCAGCCGGTACAACTTGCCCTTGCCGCCAGTTGCCACCAGCAGGCCACCATCGGACTCGATGCTGAGGTCGTACGGCGCGTCCTCTGCCGGTGACCAGATCTGATCCCACAATCCGTCGGTCTGGACGCGGAAGATCGCGCCACTGGCGCTGCGCCGATCGGCTGCCGAGCCGGAGGCCTGCGCCCCGCCGGGAATCTCGACGACGGCAATCGACGTGATCTCGGTCGAGACGTTGGGAATCGATGGCGTCACCGCGGGTGGCGATACGGTGACCGGTTCCGACAGGTTGTCGCCGCCGCTGCCACTGCGGCTGCTTTGGGCGGCCGCGTAGATCACGCCCTTGGGATCCACGCGCAGGGCATGAATCTCCTGGAACGGGGTATCGAGCAGGAGGAAGCCCTTGCCGGCGGTGTCGACCCTGAAGACGCGACCGGGAGCGCCCGTCCCGACGAGCAACTGGTTGCCGGCATCGAACGCCAGCGACACGGCATGCGTGGCCTTAGTTGAGAAAAACTTTGCGCCCGTACCGTCGGCGGTCACGCGGTAGACGGTGCCTTTGTCGCCCGTGCCAGCGAAGACGTTGCCCTGGCGATCAACGGCAAGGGACCAGATGTACTTCTCGCTGGGGTCGAAGAAGATCGTGGCCTGGCCCTTCGCATCGACTTTGTAGATGCGGCCTTCGGGAGAGGTGGCGACGTACAGGCCACCGGCCGGCGCCGGCGCCAGCGCGTGCACCTCCATCTCGCTGCTGTCGTAGAACACGCTGCCCTGGCCGTTGCGGTCGACGCGGATGACCTTGCCCTCGTTGCCCGTGCCGAGGAACACCGTGCCGTCCGCGCCAGGCAGCATCGTCCACACGAACGGCGTGCCCGCGTCGTAGAGGTTGGTGAGTTCAGGACCCAGCGTCAGGCGGCCGTGCTCGTCAATGGAGAGCTGCTCAACTTCGCCGCGCAGAAAGTCCGCCTGCGTGCCCGCCTGCCAGAAGCCTGGCGCGGCCGACAGCGTGGACACCGCGAGCAAGCCAGCGGCCAGGGCCGCACTAATCAATGTTCGACGAGTCATTTAAGGTTGATCGAGGTTGAGGGTCAACTGGCGCGAACCGGTCACGGCAAAGTCGAGGGGGATTTCCCACTCGCCGCGGGTGGTGGATCGCAGGGCACCGATCGTCCCGCTGTTGCGGTCGGCTTCAATGACTGACAGCACCGACGGCGGCAACGCCGCCATGGGCTCGCCATTGACGACGGCGCCGGAGTCGGGAGAGGTGAGGCGAACGTAGAGGCGGTTGTTGCGACGCGCGCGATTGAAGGAACGAATCAGTTGCGAGACGCGCTGCATGTCGGCGCCGCGCGTGTCGCGGCGGTCGTCGGCGGTGGTGCGGGCCGCATCGGCGACGACCAGCTGTAGCGCGCCCGTGGCGTTGGCCGGCAGTTGAATCGGCACCTGCTTGATGACCTCGCCGCCACGCGCATCGCGCATGGCGACAAAGACGACTGCATCGCGGCCGGCTCGCGGACGCGTGGTGTCGAGCCACACGCGCTCGATGCGGGCGCTACGCTGTTGCTCGCTCGCGTCGATCACCAGCTCGATCTTGTCCACGTCCACGACCTCGGCGGAGTTTTTCAGCAGGGCCGTGAGCGGACCGGCAATGTAGGCGGCCGCACCACCCGCAGGCTGGTCACCGGAGAACATGTCCTCGAAGGTGATGGCCTCCTGCGAGCGGATGGACGCCGTGCCGCGGATGGCAAACGAGGCCGGCCCCGCACCGCGTTGGTACGCCGCCAGGACATTGGCGACCGACAGGTAGGTGAGCAGTGGCGTGAAGGTGAAGTCGCGGACGACTCCGAAGCGGAACAACCGCGATGGGCCGCGATCCGAGTTGAGCGTGATCGTCACGGGAATCAGCGAGGGGCCGGCGCCAAGCCGGCCGGCAATGGCGGTGGAGCGGTCCTGCTGAATCGTCCCGACCACGTCACCGAAGCTGGCGAGCTTGCTCGACGACATCAGGCTGGGCAACACGACTTGCACCTCGGCCTTGGTCATCGGAAACTCGGTGGGGCCCAGGTTGTAGAGCGGATGGCCGAAGGCATAGACCCGGTCGCCGTCGACATGCGTCACGGTGCCGGTGGCGCCCAGTTCGAAGTCGCCGGTCATCAGCGCCACGCCGACGGCATCGCCAGGCGCGAGCTTGTGATCGTTGCCGCCCGTGGCGTTCCCGCCGGGTGACTGCGCCGCGCTGGACATCGGCACCAAGCCGGCCGCCGCGAAGGCGGGGGACATGGGGTCCATCACCGAGACATCGAAACCGGCCGCCACCATTGGCACGGCAATCGGCCGCAGCATCGCGCCCATTCGGCTCAGGTCGGCCGAGCCGCCCGACAGCACCATGGCCTGTGACGGGTCGTCCACGAACGCGCGCGCGTGGCCGAGGTCGCGTGACCAGATGTCGATGAGCTGGCGTGGGGTTGCCGGCCAGGTCATGGAGACTGGCCGCGCACTGCGCGCGGCCGCCGGCATCATGGTGGCGTCAATCATGTCGGCAATGGGGGTAATGCCGGCAATGGCCTCCGTCGAGAACTGGCCGAGCGAATACGACACGGCGCCGACGAGCCGGCCATCGATGTAGACCGGGCTTCCGCTCATGCCCGCGATCACGCCGGTCTTGGCGAGCGGTCCGCCCTCGAGCCTGGCCAGGATCAGGCTGCGCTTGGGAGCGATGACATTGCGCAGGACCCCCAGGACGTTGACCTTGAAGTCTTCCAGGGTGGTGCCGGAGAAGACCGTCCGGCCCACACCGACCATTCCCGGTCGAACCTCTTCGAGCGGCATGGTGGCCAACTGGGCACGCGGCGAGGCCGCAAGCAGACCCATCACCAGGGTGAGGAGAGCAAATAGGCGTGATTTCATTTGAGTGTCGGCTAAACACCGACTTATCAACGGTTATACGGTGTTCCCCCGGGCGAAGCAAGCGCCGAACCGACGCTCACTGACGGCTCCGTTTGACGCCAATGCTCTGAGTCTGTTAGCCTGCACACGTTCACATGCGCTCACGAGTCTTGTCTACCGCGTCCCAGAGCCGGTCTTTTGACCAGATTGGGAGCGGTGTGCGGACGTGGTGGTATTGGTGCCCAGCAGGAGAGGCTGACCGGTCCGTATAACCACGACGCGTTAATGCAACGCTCGACCGAAGCGCCTCTTAGCCCAGATGGGAAGAGGCGCTTTTTTATTTGGTGAATTGAGATGAAGACCGCAAAACTCTGCGCAACCGTGACGGCCGACACCATGGCCGACCTGCGTACGCAGCGCGACCTGGTGGGCGATGTCGACCTGGTGGAGTTGCGGCTGGATTCGGTACGCGACCCAAGCGCGGCAGCCGCACTCGCGGGCCGCAAGAAGCCGGTGATCGTCACCTGCCGTCCAACGTCCGAGGGCGGCATGTTCAAGGGCAGCGAAGAGGAGCGGCGGCGCATTCTCGCTGAAGCCCTCTCGCTCGGAGCCGAGTACGTGGATGTCGAGTGGCAGGGTAGCTGCGCCGACCTGATCGCGCAGACCGGCGGGCGACGAATCATCTTGTCCCACCACGATTTCCAGGGCACCCCGGCTGACCTGCACGACAAGACGCAGGCCATGCTGGCGAGCGGCGCCGAGATCGTGAAGGTGGCCGTCACGGCGCATCGCCTGCAGGACTGCCTGACGTTGCGCGCGATCGGCCAGCACACCCGCGTGCCGATGGTCCTGATCGCCATGGGCGACGCCGGGATCGCAACACGGGTGCTGGCAAGCTGGTTTGGGTCGTGCTGGACTTACGCCGGTGACAATGTGGCCCCTGGGCAGATTGACATTCAGCGCCTGCTCAACGAGTTCCGCTTCCGCCGCATCGGTTCTCACACCGCCATCTACGGCGTCGTCGGTCAGCCCGTCAGCCATTCCGTGTCGCCGTCGATGCACAACGCCGCCTTCCGCGCGGCCCACCTCGACGCGGTCTACCTGCCGCTGGCTGCCGCCGACTTCGACGATTTCATGACCTTCGCCGAGGCCATCAATCTCGTGGGCGCGAGTGTCACGGCGCCGTTCAAGGTGCAGGCGTTTGATCGCGCTGACGAATGCGACCCGGTCAGCCGTCGCATTCAGTCGGTCAACACTCTTCGTCGGATCGGGTCGAAGTGGCTGGGCTGCAACACTGACGTCGCGGGCTTCCTGTCGCCGCTCGAGTCGGTCATGAAGGTCACCGGCAAGCGCGGCACCGTGCTCGGCGCCGGCGGTGCCGCTCGCTCGGTCGCCGTCGCCCTCGGCGCGGCAGGTGTGCGTGTCACGTTGTGCGCGCGCCGGCCGGAGCAAGCCGAGTCCATCGCGGCGCTGACCGGCGCGGCGACCGCGCCGTGGCCGCCAGCGCCAGGCAGCTGGGACCTTCTCGTGAACGCCACGCCCGTCGGCACCAAGCCGCACGACAACCATTCACCGCTGCCAGCCGGGCACGCCCTCGACGGCACACTCGTCTACGACCTCATCTACAACCCGCCGCAGACGCAGTTCCTGCGCGACGCGGCGGCAGCCGGCTGCCACACGATTGGCGGCCTCGACATGCTCGTGGCGCAGGCACAGGCGCAATTTGAATGGTGGACTGAGCAGCGAGCCGCTGACCGCGTGATGCGCGAAGCGGCGGTCGCCCGGCTCGGTTTGATGGAGAAGCAATGAAGCAGACGACGTTCGAAGAGTTCGTGGATCTCGCCAAGCGGGCCACATTTGTGCCGGTGTGCAAGGAGCTGGTCGCCGACCTGCTCACGCCGGTGTCGGCCTTCTTGAAGATCGCCGAACACTCCGACTATGCCTTCCTCCTCGAGAGCGTCGAGGGCGGCGAGCACGTGGGGCGCTATTCGTTCCTGGGCAAGGATCCCTTCCTGATCCTGCGCGGCAAGAACGGCGAGACCGAAATCGAAAAAGCGGGCGTCACCAGCAAGGCCGAGAAGCCGTTTGTCGACACCCTGCGCGAGTTGATGAACAGCTTCCAGTCGCCGTTCGTGCCCGGTCTGCCGCGATTCACTGGCGGTGCGGTGGGCTACCTCGGCTACGACACCGCAGCCTGGTTCGAGCCCACCACCGCGCGCGCTGAGGCGAATACGTCGGACCGCGACGATGCCGGGTTCATGTTGTTCGACACGGTGCTGGCGTTTGACCACGTGCAGCACCGCATCCTGCTGATTGCCAACGCCCGCATCTCGGGCGACGAGGATCTCAAGTCGCTTTACCAGTTTGCCTGTGCCAAGATCGAATTTCTCGAAGGTGAGCTCGATCGGGCACTGTCACTGAAGCGCACCACGGGTGGCGAGGCACTGAAGCTGGTGTCAAACTTCTCGCAGGAAGGCTACGAGTCGATCGTCAAGAAGGCCAAGGAATACATTGCGGCCGGCGATGTCTACCAGGTGGTGCTTTCGCAGCGGTTCGAAGCCGAAGTCGGCGTCGATGCCTTCACCGTCTATCGCGCGTTGCGACACGTCAATCCGTCACCCTACATGTTCTTCATCCGCATGGGCGATCGCTCGATCGTCGGTTCGTCACCGGAGATGCTGGTGCGGGTCGAGGGTCGACATGCGGTCACGCATCCTATCGCCGGCACCCGGCCGCGCGGCAAGACGGATGAAGAGGACATGCGGCTCGCTGAAGAACTGAAGCGCAGCGAGAAGGAAAAGGCCGAGCACGTGATGCTGGTGGACCTGGGCCGCAACGACATCGGCCGCGTCTGCGACTACGGCACGGTCCGGGTGCCGACGTTCATGGCCCTCGAGCGCTACTCGCATGTGATGCATCTCGTGTCGGTCGTCGAAGGCCAGTTGGCGGAAGGCCAGGATCGCCTTGACGCGCTGGTGTCGTGCTTCCCGGCCGGCACCGTCTCGGGCGCGCCGAAGGTGCGCGCCATGCAGATCATCAACGAGCTCGAGCCAGACCGGCGCGGTCTGTACGCCGGGGCGGTCGGCTATCTCGACTTCGCCGGCAATCTCGACTTCTGCATCGCCATCCGTTCCATCTTGATGGAGGGCGGCAAGGCCTACATCCAGGCGGGTGCGGGCATTGTCGCTGATTCGAATCCGACCGCGGAATACGAAGAGACGAAAGACAAGGCGCGCGCGATGCTGCGGGCCCTGGAACTGGCGCAGACCGGACTGTAGGCAACCATGGTCCTGGTCATCGACAACTACGATTCGTTTACCTACAACCTCGTCCAGTACCTGGGCGAGCTGGGCGCCACCATGGTGGTTCGTCGCAACGACGAGGCGTCCATGGACGACCTGCGCGCGCTCGGGCACGACCGCGTGGTGATCTCGCCGGGACCCGGGCGGCCCGAGCAGGCGGGCGTGTCGCTGGAAGTGATCCGCGAGTTTGGGCCGCGCATGCCCCTGCTGGGCGTGTGCCTGGGGCACCAGGCCATCGGCCTGGCATTTGGTGGGGAAGTGATTCGCGCGCCACAGCCGATTCACGGCAAGACCTCCACCGTGGAACACAACGGCAAGGGCGTGTTCGCGAACATCTCCACGTCGTTCCAGGCGGGCCGTTATCACTCGCTGATTGTGTCGGAGGCGACCATGCCCGCCGACCTGGAGATTACGGCGCGAACCAAGGAAGACAACCTCGTCATGGGCATCCGCCACAACACGCTGCCCATTCACGGCGTGCAGTTTCATCCTGAATCGGTGCTGACCAACGAAGGCCGGCGTATTCTCCGCAACTTCCTCGAGATGTGACGATGTTCCCAGCCCTGATCGAGAAATTGCGCCGGCAGGAAGACCTGACCACCGCCGAAGCGGCGGCGGCCATGGCGGCCATCATGCGTGGCGAAGCGGCGCCGGCCCAGATCGCCGGTCTGCTCGTCGGCCTCGCGATGAAGGGTGAGCGGCCAAGCGAGCTCGTCGGCTTTGCCCAGGCGATGTTGGCCAACGCACTACCAGTGCCTGCCCAGGCCGGCCCACTGTTCGACACCTGCGGCACTGGCGGCGATCGCTCGGGCACATTCAACATCTCGACCGCCGCGGCGATCGTCATGGCAGCCTGTGGCACCCGCGTCGCCAAGCATGGCAACCGATCGGCTTCGAGCCAGTGCGGCAGCGCCGACGTCCTCGAGGTGCTCGGCGTGAACATCCAGGCGGCCCCCAACGTGGCGGCCGCGTGCCTCGATCAGGTTGGCATCGCGTTCTTTTTCGCGCCGACCTTCCATCCGGCGATGAAACATGCCGCCCAGGTCAGGAAGGACCTCGGGATCCGAACCGCCTTCAACCTGGTCGGCCCCCTCGCCAATCCGGCGCGACCGACCCGCCAGATCGTCGGCGTCCCGCGGCCCGATCTCACTGAACTGATGGCGCGTTCGCTCGCGTTGCTTGGCTCGGAGCGCGCCTGGGTGGTGCACGGCGCCGATGGTCTCGACGAGTTATCGACGACGGGCTACACCAAGGTGTCGGAGTGCCGGAACAACGCCGTCCAGACGTTCTACGTGCACCCAGCTGACTTTGGACTGGCCAAGGCGACGCCTGAATCGCTGAAAGGTGGCGATGCCCAGACCAATGCCGCGATCGTTCGCAGCGTGCTGTCCGGCACCAAGGGTGCGCCGCGGGATATCGTGCTGATGAATTGCGGCGCCGCGCTCTTCATTGCCGGCCGGGCTGACACCGCCCGCGCCGGCGTGGCGCAAGCCGCAGCAGCCATCGACAATGGCGCCGCCGCGCGCGCGCTCGAGAACCTGATTCGTGTCTCGAACGGGGCGCCGCAGTGACGAACGCGCCACC
>CAMBHC010000035.1 GCA_945866285.1 Candidatus Sulfopaludibacter sp. SbA3
GATGACTTGGGTGTCCTGCGTTTGGGATATGCCTTCGAGCAGGCGACGCAGGTCGGGCAGCGGCGGCCAGACGGTGCGTAAGCGTAAAGACGAAGGCCGCGTGGTGATATAATTCCCGGCATCCGCGGAGAAGTCTCCGCACTCTTTAAACGCGGACCTGCGAGTTCGCAAAGAGGTCAATATGCCGGTCGTCATGGATGCCGAGCGCATCTCGCGCGCGCTGACACGCATCGCCCACGAAATCCTTGAACACAATCACGGCTTTTCCAATGTCGCTCTCGTTGGCGTGCGCAGCCGTGGCGTGCCCATCGCCCAGCGCATTGCCCTCGACATCCTGCAGATTACGAAGGAAGAAATCCAGGTCGGCGCCCTCGACATCACGCTCTATCGAGACGACCTAATGGGCGCGTCGGTGGGACTGGCGCCACTGGTGCGGAAGACCGAGATCCCCTTCTCCATCGACGGCCGCACCATCATCCTCGTTGATGATGTGCTGTATACCGGCCGGACGACCCGCGCGGCGCTGGATGCGCTGACGGACTTCGGCCGGCCCAAGTCGATTCAACTGGCGGTGCTGGTGGATCGCGGTCACCGCGAGTTGCCGATCAAGGCGGACTACGTCGGCAAGAATGTTCCCACGTCCCGCACCGAGAGCGTGCAAGTGCACCTGCGCGAGCTCGATGGCGTGGACGAAGTGCTTCTTGAGGGGAAGGAATAGTGCTGACCGCCCTCAAGCACAAGCACCTGCTCGGCATTGCCGACTTGAGCCCAGAAGAGATCGTCCTCGTGCTCGACACCGCCGAGGCGATGAAGGAAGTGGGGCAGCGCACCATCAAGAAGGTGCCCACGCTGCGCGGCCGCACCGTCATCAACCTGTTTTTCGAGCCAAGCACGCGCACGCGCACCTCGTTCGAGATCGCCGAGAAGCGCCTGAGCGCCGACACGCTGAACGTCGCCATCGCCTCGTCCAGCGTGGCGAAGGGCGAGACGCTCGTCGACACGGCGATGAACCTCGAGGCCATGGCGCCGAGCATGATCGTGCTGCGGCACGCCTCCTCGGGGGCCTGTCACCTGCTCTCGCGCATCTGCAAGGCTGCCATCGTCAATGCCGGTGACGGTATGCACGAACACCCGACGCAGGCGCTGCTCGACGCGTTCACGATTCGCGAGCGCAAGGGGAGGTTGGCCGGTCTCAAGATCGCCATCGTTGGCGACCTGCTCCATAGCCGAGTCCTGCGGTCGAATGTGTTGCTGTTGACGAAGCTCGGCGCTGATGTGTGGGTGTGCGCACCGGCGACTCTCATTCCGCCGGGCCTGCGGGAGATGGGTGTGACGGTGACCACTCGGGTCGATGACGCCGTCGAGGGCGCCGACGTGATCATGATGCTGCGCATTCAGCTCGAGCGCATGCAGGGCGCCTACTTCCCGTCGCAGCGCGAGTACTTCAGAACCTTCGGCATGACCGAGGCGCGGGTGGCGCGGGCCAAGTCGGACTGCATCATCATGCACCCCGGGCCGATCAACCGCGGGGTGGAAATCGCATCGGAAGTCGCGGACGGAACGCAGTCCGTAATCCTCGACCAGGTCGCCAATGGGGTCGCGGTACGGATGGCCGTGCTCTACCTGCTGGCCGGTGGCGGCGACGGCGACCCCGCGAGGACTGATTGACAGCCGCTTCACTCCGCCCGTACGCTGGTGACTTGCCGCTTTTCGCAATTCGGTCGCAGTCATGATTCGCTGGTTTCGCGCTCGAGCACGCACTGTGCTCAACGCCGCCCGCCACCTGGCCCCCGTACGCCGCGTCGCCACAGCCCAACTGCCCACCGAGTTTGGTGAGTTCACCATCCACGTGTTCGAGAACGGGATGGCCGGCGTCACGCACGTAGCCATGGTGCGCGGCGAGATTGGCGACGGCGAGAACGTGCTGGCCCGCGTGCATTCATCCTGCCTGACCGGCGACATTTTTCATTCGGCGCGTTGTGATTGCGGCGAGCAGCTGCACGCGGCGCTGCGGCGGATCGCGGAGGAGGGCCGCGGCGTATTGCTGTACCTCAACCAGGAGGGGCGCGGCATCGGCCTGGCCAACAAGATTCGTGCTTACGCCCTGCAGGAAGCCGGTTGCGACACGGTGGAGGCCAATGCCCGCCTGGGCTTCCCGGCCGACCTGCGTGACTACCGCGCCGCCATTCGCATGCTGCAGGACCTCGGCGTGCGCTCGACCCGGTTGATGAGCAACAACCCACGCAAGCTGGCCGGCATCACCGGCCAGGGCCTGTCGGTAAGCGAGCGCCTGCCGATCGAGATCCTGGCCAACGCGTCGAACGCGCGCTACCTGAAGACAAAGAAAGACAAGCTCGGGCACCTGCTGTCGTCGGTGTAGCCCGTGTTTGCTGCTGCCGCCTCCTTCTGGCCCGAGTGGTCACGGGCCCGGTAGAAGGACGGCGACCGTCCCCAGGACGTGGCAAGTGCCGCGCCGCCGGTCGCCGACTATGCCCCCTCGCGCCGCCACAACCGCATCACGTCAATCCCAAACGACCACACGAGCGCAGCCAGCGTGATCGCGGCGACGGCGGCACTGACCGCTACGGGAACGATCGGGGCCATGGCCAGGCCGAGGCCGGCGAATTGTCCAACAGCGACGCTCTTACCGCGGAGGGTTGGCTTCAGAGGGCCGTTCATCCACGGCAATACCCAGCCGGCAGCGACGAACGCGTAGCGCATCAATCCACAGGCCAGCACCCACACCCCGGCCTTGTCGTGCCGCCACACGAACAGCGACAGCACCAGGATCAGGAAGGCGTCGACTTCCACGTCGAACCGGGCGCCGAACGCGCTCGCCATACGGGTCTGCCGAGCGAGCCAGCCATCGAGGCCGTCCAACGCGGCGACGACAACAGTGGCCGTGACCACGAACCAGGCGGTCGATGCCGTCGCGGGCTGCACCAGCAAGGCCGCCACCAGCGCCACCAGCGCCGCGCGGAGCATCGTGACCAGATTGGCCGGCCCGAACCGCGCGAACGGATGCCTGGTAACCGTGGCAACAACGACCGCCATCATCGTCGCGAAGAGCGCCGCCGCCGTCCAGGAATACCCGGCTGACGCCTGCAGCCATGGTCCACAGACCAGCGAGACGACGGCCACACCGGTGGCGCCGAAACCGCTGGCGAGCAGGACCTGGGTGCGAAGAGGCAACGGCGGCATTGTAACTGGGAGAGAATGTCAGCCAAGGCAATGAGCAGAGAAGCGAGAGCTTTCTGGGTGGCTGAACCTGGGCGCGGTGAGATCAGAACGGAAGTACTGCCCGACCCCGCCGGCGACGAAGTGGTGGTGCGCGCGCTTTATAGCGGCATCAGCCGTGGCACCGAGGCGCTGGTGTTCAGCGGCCGCGTGCCCCAGAGCGAGTGGGCGCGCATGCGGGCGCCCTTCCAGGTGGGCGAGTTTCCCGGCCCGGTGAAGTACGGCTACTCCCTGGCCGGCATCGTCGAGCACGGCCCTCCGGAACTGGTGGGCCGCCAGGTGTTCGTGCTGCACCCGCATCAGACCCGTTTCGTGGTGCCTGCCACGGCCGCGCACGTCCTGCCAGTCGATGTGCCGCCGTCACGGGCGGTGCTGGCCGCGAACCTCGAGACGGCGCTCAACGGCATCTGGGACGCCCGGCCACATGTCGGCGATCGCATCACCGTGATTGGCGCCGGCACGGTCGGCATGCTCACGGCGTGGCTGGCCAGCCGACTCCCCGAGTGTGCCGTCCAACTGGTGGATATCAATCCGCAACGCGCCGTGGTGGCGCGCGCCATGGGCGTGCCGTTCTCGACACCGCAGGCGGCGGCTGGTGATGCAGACGTCGTCATTCACGCCAGCGGGTCCCCTTCAGGGCTCGAGCTGGCGCTGAACCTGGCTGCGACCGAAGCGACGATTGTCGAGATGAGCTGGTTCGGCGACCAAGTCGTGTCCTTGCCACTGGGCGGAGCGTTTCACTCGAAACGCCTGACCCTGGCGTCATCCCAGGTCGGACGCCTCGCTCCAGCCCAGCGCGCCAGGTGGGACTATCGCCGCCGGTTGCAACTGGCGCTGGGCATGCTGCGCGAGCCAGTGCTCGATGCCATGATTACCGGCGACAGTCCGTTCGCCATGTTGCCGGAAGTGATGGCCGGACTGGCGCAGTCACCAGGCGAGGCGCTGTGCCATCGCATTTGCTATTAATCATTCGCTACGTCAGAAGGAGAGCTCGATGTACTACGTAACCGTGCGCGACCACATCATGATCGCGCACAGCTTCAAGGGCGACGTGTTCGGCCCGGCCCAGCGCCTGCATGGTGCCACCTATGTGGTTGACGTCGAATTCAGGCGGCCCGGTCTCGACGCCGACGGCATTGTCGTGGACATCGGCCGCGCCGGCGACGCGCTGAAGCAGGTGTTGGCCGACCTGAATTTCCGCAACCTCGACGAGGTGCCGGAATTCAACGGGAAGAACACCACCACCGAGTTCATCGCGCGCGTGGTGTTCGACCGAATGGTGGCGGCGATTAGGCGCGGTGACCTGGGACCCGGTGCCGGTGCGGTGGAGAGCCTGCGCGTGACCCTGCAGGAATCGCACGTCGCGTCAGCGGCGTACGAAGGTCGCGTGGACGGCGCCGCCGATTGATCACAGCCGCAGATTACGACCGCAGGTTGGGTAGGTTCAGGTGATGGCAGCGGCGGTGTTCGTGGTGCCTGGGTCGATCGACACCAGGACCGGTGGATCAATCTACGACCGGCGCATGGCCGAAGGCCTTCGCCGCTGCGGCTGGTCGATCGCCGTCGTCGAGCTCGAGGGCGGCTTCCCGCAGCCGACTGCCGCGGCCGTGGCCGGGGCGGCGGCGGCCCTCGCGTCGTTGGCCGCCGGCACCCTCGTGGTCATCGACGGCCTCGCGCTTAGTGCGTTGCCCGCTGTTATTGAACGCGAAGCGGCGCGGCTGCGCATTGTGGCCTTGATTCACCTGCCTCTCGCCGCCGACGTTGGTTTCGATGCCGACACACGTGCGCGGCTTGCAGTGGCGGAGCAGCGCGCCCTCGCGGCTGCGGCATTGGTCGTGGTCACCGGCCAGGCGACCGTCGGCCTGCTGCAGCAATACGCGCTGCCACGCGACCGGGTGGTCGTAGTTGAACCTGGCACCGACCCGGCGCCACTCGCCCGCGGTTCCGGTGGTCCTGCCGTGCACCTGCTGTGCGTGGCGACGCTCAATGCCGTGAAGGGGCACGACGTCCTGCTTTCGGCCCTGGCGACAGTGCCGAATCGAGCGTGGCGCCTGACCTGTGCCGGAAGCCTCACGCGCGACCGCGCGAGCGCGGACCGCGTCCGCGCACTTGTGAGGCGGCTGGCACTCGAAGACCGCGTGACGCTTATCGGCGAACTGGATGCGGAGGCCTTGGCCGCCTGCTACGACGAAGCCGATGCTTTTGTACTGGCGACCCGGCGCGAGACGTACGGCATGGCAGTGGCTGAGGCGCTGGCCCGCGGCCTGCCGATTGTCAGCACCGTGACCGGCGCGATCCCCGGCCTCGTCGGCCATGACGCGGGCCTGCTCGCGCCCCCGGACGATGCCGGCGCCCTGGCGGCGGTATTGTCGCGCGTCATCGGTGATGCGGCGCTTCGCGCGCGGCTGGCGGCTGGCGCGCGTCAGGTTCGCGAGTGTCTACAGGGGTGGGAACTGGCAGCTGCCCGCATGGGCGGCGCCCTACAAGGACTCGATGCTCATGACTGATTCCCTCGCCGACTGGTTGCGACTGCGCGAGGCCGCCGATTGGGAGGCGCGGTCGCCCCGACTCGTCCAGCAGGTCGTTGACACGATTGCCTGTGATGGCCCAATGCAGGTGTTGGATCTCGCGACCGGGACCGGCTCCAACGTTCGCTACCTGGCCGAGCGTCTGCCGGGCCGCCAGCGCTGGCTGGTGGTCGACCGCAGCCCCGACCTGCTCGCGCTTGTGACCGACCGCACTTCGTCGTGGGGGCGCGCGCGCGACTATCAGGTCGACGCCACCGCGATGGGCCTTCGCGTTGCTCACGACTCGCTGGATTGCGAAATCGAAACGCGGCAACGAGATCTTTGCGACCTGAACGATCCAGCAATGTTTGCCGGACGGCACCTGGTGACCGCCTCGGCGCTGCTGGACCTCGTGTCGGAATCGTGGCTGCGGTCGCTCGCCGCGCGCTGCCGCGATGCGGGAGCTGCGGTGCTGTTCGCCCTCACCTATATCGGCGAATCAGTGTGTTCGCCGGTGGAGGCCGAGGATGAGCTGATTCGGGACTTGTTGAACCGGCATCAGCACACCGACAAGGGCCTGGGCGGAGTCGCCGCCGGACCCGGCGCGGTCGCGGTTGCCGAACGTTGCTTCACCGAGGTTGGCTACCAGGTTCACATTGAGCCTACCGACTGGAACCTTGGCTCCGCACAAGGCGACATGCAGCGCTACCTGGTCGACGACTGGGCGCGTGCCGCCGGCGAGCTGGCACCCGACCTGCTGTCGCGCATTGCCAGTTGGCGTGACCGCCGGCGCGCACACATTGATGCCGGACGTTCCCGCATCGTCGTTCGGCACCACGATCTGGCCGCGTGGCCATCCAAGTCATGACCTCGCCGCCGGCGCCTCGCTTCGATCCGGTCGAGGTCCGCGACTATTACGACCGTCACACCGCGGCGTTTGTTTCGCGCGGGCAGGGTGGCGACGCCGGCGCCATTCATCGCGCCGTGTGGGGGCCGGGCGTCAGTCATCGCGCCCAGGCATTTCACTACGTCGAGGATCGGATCGGCGAGCTGATTCAGGAGATGCCTGCCGTCGATGGGCGTCCCCTGCATATCGTTGACCTTGGCTGTGGCGTGGCAGGCAGCGCGTGCTACCTGGCCGCCCGCCTACCGGTGCGCGTGACCGGCATCACGCTCAGTCCGGTGCAAGCCCGGCTCGCTCACACCCGCATCGGCGAGGCTGGTCTGTCGGACCGCGTTGTGTGCATCGAGGGCGACTACAACGACCTGCCCCCAGAGGTCGGGACTGCGGATCTGGCCTACGCGATCGAGTCGTTCGTCCATGGCCCCGCCCCCGACCGATTCCTGGAGCAGTGCCGGCGGCTGCTGAGGCCCGATGGCGTGCTGGTCGTCTGCGACGACTTCCGGCGGCCCACCACCGATCCGCGCGCGGCCCGCGCCATCGAGCGCTTCTGCCGTGGCTGGCATGTCAATGCGCTCCTCGACCGGGACGCGTTGCAGGCGCTTGCCGTCGCCCATGGCTTTACCCACGACTCGACCGTGGATTTGTCGCCCTACCTTGAGCTTGGCCGCGCTCGTGACCGGGTGCTGCGCGCGTTGTTGCCGTTGCTCAATCTGCTGCCGTCCAGTGCCGGCCGATTCGACTACCTGAGTGGCGGCAGCGCCTTGCAGGAGTGCCTGGCGCAGGGGTGGGTTGGATACGAGATGGCGACGTTCCGCGCGCCTGGATAGAGGTTGTGGAGGTAACCCTTCAGGGTTGCCTAGATAACTCGCGTCACGGCCTGCGGCCGGCCGGCCGCCTGCTCGGTGTTGGTCTGGGAGTCCAGTTCACAGTCGAACAGCACGTCGCCGCCCATTCGAAACACTTTGTATCCGGGGCGGAGGCAGTCGCGCAGCCGCGCCTGTGGCGCCAGCCTGATGGCCGGCCGGCCATTGCCAATCAACACCGGCGCAATGGCAATCTGCAATCGATCGAGCAGGTTCGCGGCAAGAAAGGCCGACACCGTGACGCCGCCGCCTTCGACGAAGACCCGGGCGCAGCCGCGTGCGCGCAGTAGTGTCAGCAACTCCGCCAGGCCGCCCGGGCCCTCGGCAATGCCGACGGCAACGGCATCGCCGGCCCGGGTCTCGCCGGCCGCCAACCGCGATTGCTCGCAGACATACAGGGTGGGGGCCGCCTGGTCGGTGAAGATCTTGAAGGTGGGTGTCAGCCGTCGTCCCGGATCGAAGATCACGCGCAACGGGTGCGGTCCTGCCACATGGCGGGTGGTCAACTGCGGATCGTCGGCCGCCACCGTACCGGCGCCGACGACCACGGCGTCACACAGGGCGCGCATGCGATGCAGGTGAACGATGTTGGCGCCGCCGGTGACGAACTGCGAGTCACCAGAATGGGTGGCGATGAAACCGTCGAGGCTCTGCCCCAGGTGGCCGACGGTGACCGGCCGCGCCGCGGTCGCACTGCACATCGGCAGGTAAAGTTCGAGCAAGTGCGCGTGTGGATTGTCGGCCGCGAGCCGCGAGTGCCAACCGGCGCCTGGCCGCCATTCGAGCATCGCCTCGTCGCGATCGTCGCTGACTGGCCGCAGTTCGGCGCCGTGTAACGAGAACGAACGGGCGCGCCCGTCTCGTTCGGCCGCGCCAGCCATGGCGCTCGCCGCGAGCAGCAGCGGCCACGCGGCGTCAGCGGCCAGGGCCGGCGGCGAAGAAATGCTCTCTGGTGACACCTCCCATCACTATGCCATACTCATCGCGTCTCTTTAACGCGGGCCCGTGAGCCCGAGAAGAGGTGTCCATGACCAAATTCTTTCCACTCGGGCGGCGCACGCCGCACATGCTCCCCACACACTTATGAAACGCTTGCTCAAGGGCGGCCGCGTCGTCGACCCGGCCAACGGACGCGACGGCATGTTCGATGTGTTGATTGATGGCGACCGCATTGCCGAAGTCGGTACCAACCTGAACGCCGATGGCGCCGAAGTCATCAACATTCCGGCGGGACTGGTGGTGTGTCCTGGCCTGATTGACATGCACGTGCACCTGCGCGAGCCGGGACAGGAGCACAAGGAGACCGTCGCGACCGGCGTGGCATCGGCGGTGGCCGGCGGCTTTACTGCCGTCGCGTGCATGCCGAACACCAAGCCGGTCAACGACAACGCTGGTGTCACCAGGCTGATCCTGCAGAAGGCGGCCGAGGCGAACCTGGCCCGGGTCTATCCCATCGGTGCGGTCTCGCGTGGGCAGAAGGGCGAAGAACTCGCCGACATCGCCGAGCTGAAAGAAGCCGGTTGCGTGGCCGTGACTGACGATGGCCTGCCGGTCTCGACGGCGCTGCTGGCGAGGCGCGCGCTTGAGTACACCAGCATGTTCAACATGCCGGTGATCGAGCACTGCGAGGACCAGACCCTGAAGGGCGACGGCGTTGCGCACGAGGGGCCGGTTGCGGCCTCGCTGGGCTTGCGCGGTATTCCGGGTGTCGCCGAGGCCATCACCGCCGGTCGCGACATCCTGTTGGCGGAGATGACCGGTGGCCACATCCACATCGCGCACATGAGTGCGTGGACCACGATTGAGGCGGTGCGGCAGGGCAAGAGCCGCGGCGTCAAGGTCACCTGCGAGGTGTGCCCGCACCACTTCACGCTGACCGACGAGATGCTGGCGGCACCGGTCGCCTACGACACCAACACCAAGATGAATCCGCCGCTGCGCGAAGCGCGCGACCGCGACGCCATGATCGCCGGCATCGTCGATGGCACGGTGGACGTGATCTCCACCGACCACGCGCCGCATCACTACGACGAAAAGAACGTCGAGTTCGACCGGGCGCCGTTCGGCATTGTCGGCCTCGAGACGGCCGTGCCGATCACGCTCGACAGGCTGGTGCACACGGGCCTGATCACCTTGTCGCGCATGGTGGAGCTGATGTCGGTGAATCCGGCGAAGATTCTCAGCGTGCCCGGTGGTTCGCTGTCGCCGGGCGACGTGGCCGACATCACGATTATCGCGCTCGAATTGCCGGTTACGGTCGACAAGACCAAGCTGGTGAGCAAGTCAAAGAACACTCCGTTCCACGGCTGGTCGTTCAAGGGCGGCGTCGCCGCGACCATCGTGGGCGGCCGTACGGTTTACACCAATCCCGCAGCAGGGTTGAAATGACCTCATCAGGCAACGCGCGCCACGATGATGTTCGCGCCCGGGCGCTGGAAGACATGCGCCGCTTTGAAGTGGTGATGGAAGGCCACTTTGACTACGGCAATGGCTTCCACGGCAAGCTCTACCTGAACCCCCACAAGCTGCTGCAGTGGCCGTCAACCATCTGGCGGGTCGCGCAAGATCTGATCGACATCATGCCGTCAGACTTTGCCGAGGCTGAGGTGATTGCCGGTCCGGCCACGGGAGGCGCCGTGCTTGCGCACACCGTCGCCGGTTTGCTCGACGGCCGCCGGTCGATGACGCATCCGCCGTACTCGTTCGCGCCATTCGGCGATCAGGAAGGCAGCCCGACGCTGAGCCCGTTCTATGCGAAGGTCATGCGCGGCAAGCGCGTGTTGATCGTGGATGATGTGCGGAACACCGGAACGACGTTCCGCAAGTGCGCGGACCTGGTGGCCGCGGCGGGCGGCACGGTCATCGGGATCATGCAGATCGTTGATCGCTGCGAAGCGTGTGTGACCGTCGACGTGCCGAACGTGGCGCTGGTCGAATACACGGCGCCGCCAAATCACCCGGCGGCATCGTGCCCGCTGTGCGCAGCGAAGGTGCCGATCACCACCTTCTGAAGACGGTGGTCGCACTCCGCTCGGCGCTGGAATCGCTCTACCTTGCGTTCAACGCTGACCGCGTGGTGACCGATCCGATTTGGATTGTTCACCGCTACGAACGGTCCGACGATCGGGAGGTGGTGGCCTTCATTGCCGCTGCGCTCGCGTTCGGACGGGTACAGAGCGTCCTCAACTCGATCAACGGCATGCTGCAGGTAATGGGGTCGTCGCCCGCGGCATTCGTTCGTGGCTTCGAGCCCGCCCGCGATCGAGGCAAGTTTGACCACCTGGTGCACCGCTGGACCAAGGGCGTCGACATGGCGGCGCTGGTGTGGGTCATGCACCAGATGATTCGCGAGGGCGGATCAATTGAGGGGTTCTTCGCCGCCGGCCTGCCGCCGGACGCGGTTGACGTCGCCGAGGGCCTGCAGTCGTTCTCCACTCGCGCGCTCGCGCTGGATCAAAAATCGGTCTACGGCCGCGCCAAGCCGAAGCCAGGGGTCGCATATTTCTTCTCGCGCCCCTCGTCTGGCGGAGCCTGCAAGCGCCTGAACCTGTTTCTGCGGTGGGTCGTGCGGAGCGACCAGGTGGATCTTGGCGTGTGGACGCGCGTCAGGCCTGGTCAGCTCATCGTCCCCCTCGACACGCACGTGATTCGTGTGGCGCAGTGCCTGCGGCTGACCAGGTTGAAGAGCCCCGGCTGGCGCATGGCCGCCGACATTACCAGGTCACTGCGTGAACTCGATCCCCTCGATCCGGTGAGGTTCGACTTCGCCATCTGCCACCTTGGCATGATGAACGCGTGTGGGTTCGGCAAGAAACAAGGGGAGTCCCAGTGTCCGCTGAAGGGCTGCTGTCATCCATAGGTTCGTATGATTCGTCAGGTTACCTTCGTTGTCTCGCTTCTGGTCGCGGCAGTTGCCCAAGCCCAATCATCCGTCGGTCCCGCCATCATCAGCCGGACCGCGAATGACAACGTCACGGTTCGCGCCGTTCGCGTCGCCGCACCGCTGCGCATCGATGGCCGCCTCGACGAAGAGGTGTATGCCGCCGTGGAATCAATCACCGGGTTCATCCAGCAGGAACCGCACGAGGGACAGCCGGCCACCGAGAAGACCGAGGCATGGATCCTGTTTGACGACGTCAACCTCTATATCTGCGCGCGGAACTGGGATTCCCATCCAGAGCGTGAGATCGCCAACGAGCTGCGCCGCGATAACGGCAACATCCTCGGCAACGAGAACTTCACGTTCGTGATTGATCCGCTGCACGACCGCCGGAACGGCTACCTGTTCCAGACCAACCCGCTCGGCGCTCTGCGTGACATGACGGTGACCGACGACCAGCAGAACTCGGCGTGGAACGGGATTTGGTACGTCAAGACCGATCGCTTCGAGAACGGCTGGACCATGGAGGTGGCGATCCCATTCAAGTCGCTGCGCTATCGCGGCAGCGGTCCGCAGACCTGGGGCATCAACCTGCGCCGGCTGGTGAAGTGGAAGAACGAGTTCTCGTACCTGTCGCTGGTGCCAGCGGCGCTTGGCGCACAAGGCGTGAGCCGCATGGCGTCGGCGGCGACGATCGTCGGCATCGAGACGCCCGCTGAATCCAAGAACATCGAGTTCAAGCCCTATGCGGTGGCTTCGTCCACGACCAACCGGACCGCGGCCACGCCGTTCGACAACGACGGTCAGGTCAACGCGGGACTGGACTTCAAGTACGGCCTGACACGCAGCCTGATTCTCGACGCCACCTATCGCACCGACTTCGCGCAGGTCGAAGAAGATCTTCAGCAGATTAACCTCACCCGCTTCAGCGTGTTCTTCCCGGAGAAGCGCGACTTCTTCATCGAGGGGCAGGGAATCTTCGACTTCGGGGGCGTGCAAGCCGGCAACAGTCCGGGTGATGTGCCGCTGTTGTTCTTCAGCCGGCAGATCGGAATCAGCCGGGGTCAGGCCGTGCCCGTGATCGGTGGCGCCAGGCTGACCGGCCGCTCGGGTCCGTTCAGCATCGGCGCACTCAACATCCAGACCGACGATGAGCCGGCCGCGCGGGCCGTGTCGACTAACTTCTCGGCCCTGCGCGTCAAGCGCAACCTGCTGCGTCGCAGCAATGTGGGGATGATGGCGACCCGCCGTGGCCCGGCCATTGGCGGGACCGAGTCGCCGAGCTACACCTTTGGGGCTGACGCCACGCTGCTGTTCTTCAAGAGCATCAACATTACCAGCTACTACGCCATGACCAGCAGGCCAGGCAGCAACGGCGCCGACGTGACCGGCACCAGCTACCGCGGGCGTTTCGACTACACCGACGATCGTTACGGCGCGTCCGGCGAGCACATGCTGATCGACAGGAACTTCGCGCCCGAAGTGGGCTACGTCCGTCGGACCGATGTGCGGCGAAGCTTCGGCCAGGTGCGTTTCAGCCCGCGCCCGCGTCGCAGTACGATGATTCGCAAGTACACCTGGCAGGCGAGCGCTGACTACGTCACCGATGCGCCCGCGATCACGCTGCAGAGCCGCGAGGTGACGGGGCTGTTCCGAATCGACTTTCAGTCGAGCGACCAGGCGAGCGCCGAGGTCTCGCGCGAGTACGAGTTGCTGCCCGCACCGTTTGTCATCTCGCCAGGCGTAATCGTGCCGGCCGGCGGCTACACCTACTCGACGACCCGCCTCAATTACACGCTGGGCCAGCAGCGCAAGGTGTCGGGCCGGATCGCGGTGGCCGGGGGCACGCTCTACGATGGCACCAAGTCAGAAGTCTCGTACAGCGGCCGGTGGGGCGTCGTGCCGCAGTTTTCGGTCGAGCCCAGCATCGCGGTGAACTGGGTCAGCTTGCCGTATGGTGACTTTACGGCTCGGCTCGTGAGCTCGCGCTTCACCGTCACGCCAAGTGCGCGCATGTTGATTAGCAGCCTGGTACAGTACAACGTCGACTCGCACATCATGAGCGCGAGCGCGCGGCTGCGGTGGGAGTACACCGGTGGCAGC
>CAMBHC010000036.1 GCA_945866285.1 Candidatus Sulfopaludibacter sp. SbA3
CGAGATACAGCACCGGATCGTCACAGCGAATCGCCGTGCGGAGCAGGCCCGCCGCATCGACGGCGTTGCTCGGGAAGACGATGCGGACGCCCGGGCAGTGCGCGAAGATGCTCACGCCTGACTGGCTATGGTACGGCGCACCGCCGCGCAGGTAACCGCCAATCGGCACGCGCAGCACCATCGGGCACGACCAGTTGTTGCCCGAGCGATACCGCAGCATCGACATCTCGTCCTTGATCTGCATCATGGCGGGCCAGATGTAGTCAAAGAACTGGATCTCGACGACCGGCTTGATGCCGCGGCTGGCCATGCCGACGGCCCGCCCGACGATGTTGGCTTCGGCGAGGGGAGAGTTGAAGACCCGGTCGGCGCCGTGGGCCTTCTGCAGGCCATGGGTGACTTTAAACACGCCGCCCTTGCCGGGCACCTGCGACAGTGCTTCCGCCTTGCTCGCATCGGCGACGTCTTCGCCGAACACCACAATGCGCGGGTTCTTCGCCATCTCGTCCTTGAGCGTGCGGTTGATCGCCGCTACCATCGTGTCGGGCTTGCCCTCCGGCAGCGCCGGCGTCTCGAACTGCGCCGACGTGGGATCGACATCCGGCGAGAACACGAAGTCACCGGCCGTTTCAATTGCCGGCTTGGCCGCCTTCAGCGCGGCCTCGGTCGCCTCGGCGACTTCGCGGTCCACGGACGCGGCCACCTCGTCGAGGTCGGCCTGGGTCGCCAGCTGCTCGCCGATCAGGAACGCGCGCATCTTGGTGAGCGGATCGCGCAGCGCCTCGGCCTTGCGTTCGTCCGGCGTCTTGTAGAGCCGCTCGTCGTCCGACAGCGAGTGCGAGTACGGCCGGATCACCTTGGCATGCACGAACGCGGGCTTGCGCTCGCGCCGCACCCTCGCCACGGCGTCGCCCAGCGTGCGGTAGCTGTCGATGAAGTCGGTGCCATCGCAGCGGAAGACTTCGAGGTTCGGGAACGATTCGACCAGCTTCGAGACATCGCCGCCGGCGGTCTGCACTTCGACCGGCACCGAAATGGCGTAGCCGTTGTCTTCGACCAGGTAGAGCACCGGCACGTTGCGCGTGCAGGCCGTGTTCAGCGATTCCCAGAATTCGCCTTCACTCGTCGCGCCCTCGCCGATCGAGACATAGGTCACCTCGTCCGGATGAAACCGCTCCTCGCGGTCGGCGATGGCGCCGATGCGTTCGTACAACATGCCAGCTTCGCCGGCGCCGACGGCCTGCAGGCACTGCGTGCCGGTGGGGCTGCCCTGCGATGGGATATTCAGCGCCTTGTGACCCCAGTGCGACGGCATCTGCCGCCCGCCGGAATTCGGATCGTCTTTCGCGCCGACGGCGCTCAGCAGCATCTCGAGCGGCGTCATGCCGAGCTGCAGGCAGAGCGCGCGATCGCGATAGTAGGGATAGAACCAGTCGTAGCCGGCGCGCAGGTGCATAGCCGCGGCAGTCAACACGGCTTCGTGTCCGGCGCCACTGATCTGGAAAAAGATCAGGCTCTGGTTCTTGAGCTGAATCTCCTTGTCGTCGATGCGGCGCGACAGCAGCATCGTGCGGTAGGCCCGCAGCAACTGGTCGCGTGTGAGACCGCCCCATTGCGCGCCCGTGCCTGCGGTCGCAGCTGTGCGCGCGTCGGGTCTGGATGCCAGCGTCGAAGCCTTCATGTCACCAAAATTATAACACCCGAGTGGATGCTATAATCTGCGCGAACCGACACCTTATCCTTATGCCTTCACCATCAGTACGCCTCTATCGCTGGGACGAAATCGCACTCGACAAAGTCACCGAGATGATCTCCCGCAAGGTCATCACCGGCGAGCGCGAGATGGTCACCCAGATCTACCTCAAGCGTGGCGCCCTGGTGCCCATGCACTCCCATGAAAGCGAGCAAATGACCTACGTACTGCAGGGCGGCCTGCGGTTCGTCATCAACGGCGAGGAAATCATCGTCCGCGAGGGCGAGGTGCTGCACATCCCGTCATGGATTCCGCACCAGGCTGAAGCCATCGACGACACCTTCGAGATGGACATCTTCAGCCCCATCCGGCAGGACTGGTTGGACGGCACCGACACTTACTTCCACGACAAGAAATGACAAGAATTCACGAACCGTGAACGTTCTCTTCACGGTCGTCGTCCTCGCCGGCGTGGGCATGTGGGCGCTCGCAAGCTATACCCGCCTGCACCGCCTGCGCGGGCAAATCTTTAGCGAGTGGAAAGCGTTGGACGCCCGTGAGAAAGCGGGCCAGGGCACCGACGGCACGCGCTACAACCAACTGGCCACGGCTTACAACGCCGCCCTCGCGGCGTTTCCCCAGAACATCATCGCCGGCCTGGCCGGCTTCCACCCCGCCCAGATGTTCGTCAGCAATCAGTAGAGGCGGGTCTTCAGACCCGCCTGCTCGCTAGTGGATGTGCTTCTTCCAGTCGCTCTTCCAGTCGTCGTCTGAGCGGCCGCCGGAGTAGACGTCGAACTTGCTGCGCGCCCGGCCCATCTTCCAGCGCAGCCAGCGGTACTTCAGTTCATCCATCGGCCGCGCCCGCAGGCCCTTCAACTACAGGTAGCCGACCACCAGGCCGCCGAGGTGCGCGATGTGCGCGATGCCACCACCCGGTCCGCTGAGCGCAGAGAAGAACGCGATCGCGCCGACGATCATGACGAAGTACTTCGCTGGAATCGGAAAGATGAAATACAGGTAGATCGGCCGGTTCGGAAAATACATCCCGTAACCAAGCAACAGGCCGTAGATGGCGCCCGAGGCGCCGACCGTCACCGAGTAGTAGAGGCCGTCAATGAACGGCGCAAGCAGCAGCGTGGTGGCCGCCGCGCCGACCCCGGTGATCACGTAGTACTTGGTGAAGAAGCGCGTGCCCCATGTGCGCTCGAGCTCGGTGCCGAACATCCACAGCGACAGCATATTGATCAGGACATGCCCCACCCCGCTGGTGCTGTGGAGAAACATGTAGGTGATCGGCTGCCAGAGGGCGAAATCCTCGAACACCGCGCGTGGTTCGAGACCCAGCCGCAGCGTCATGGTCGGCACGATCAGGTTGAGCACGAACATCACCACGTTGATGATGACCAGCAGCTTGACCGCCGGCGTCATGCCGCCGGGACCGAAGGAATACGAGGCGCCTGAAGAGGAAGGATAACGGGCCATGCGCGTCCTCGAATCGTACTACGGGAGTGCCTCGGCCGGCGTTTCCGTCTCGCTGCGGCCGGCGCCGGTCTTCGGCAGCCCGGCCGCCAGCGCGGCCGCCAGCAGCGGCACGAACGCCACGACTGCCAGCGTTGGCCGGATCCCAAAACGATCCGCGCCCATGCCGACCAGCGGCACGGTCAAGCTGCCCACGCCCCAGGCAAATCCCATCATCAGCGACGACACGGTCGCGGCGCCACCTTTGACGAAGGTCTGCGCGAACGTGATGCTGATGGGCAATGTCGATTGCAGCAAGAGCCCGCCGATCGCCAGCATGGCCGTGAACCCCAGCGGCGGCAAGTGCGGCGCCAGCGCCATGAACGGCACCGCCGCAACGAGCGACCACACGATCACGCGGCGCGGGCCAAGGCGATCCGCCAGCGGACCACCGACGAAGCCGCCAATGCCGCTGGCAAACAGATACAGCGACACGGCGCCGCTCGCCTCTGCGATCGTGTAACCCTGTTGGGTCAGCAGCGTCGGCGTGAACGTCATGAAGCCGTACGTGGTGGCCGTGCGCAGTACGATCGTGAAGTAGAGCAGCGACAACGGTACCGCCGCCGGACGCAGCGTCGTCCACGTCGACCGTTCGTGGGCGGGCGGCAAGGTCATGGGCGGCACCTGCCGCAGGGTCCACGACAATGCGATCAATCCGGGGATCATGATCACCGGCGACCAGCGCAGGCCAGCGTAGGCGATGAACGGCGCGAACAGGATCGGCGCAGCCGCGAAGCCCAGCGAGCCTCCCGACAAGTGCGCCGACATCGCCAGGCCCTTGCGATGATCGGCGAGACGGAACACCAGAGCCGCCGCAGCGGGGTGAAAGGCCGCGCCACCGAGGCCGCCCGTCACCAAAATGATGCCCAGCATGAGCGGCGACGTCGCCAGGCCAACGAAACTGAGGGCGACGACGGCGAGCAGCGGTCCCGCCATCACCAGCAGGCGCGGACGCCACCGATCAGCCAGCGCGCCAAACGCCAGTTGCGACACCGAGCCCGCCAGCTGGAAACACATGGCCAGGATTCCGGCGCTCGCCAACGACAGGTTCAAGTGAGGGATCAGCAATGGCAAGAGCGGTGCGTAGATGTTGGTATAGGCGTCAACGACGACGTGGGTGGAGGCGATCTTCCAGATGGACGGGTGCAGGCCGAGCCAGCCGCGGTCGTTCACGTCGCTCACTTCACCATCCTGCGGAACCGTCCCAGCACCAGGTCCCGGGCCTCGCCGAATTCCGGAATACGCAAGAGCTGTGCGGCGAGGGCCAGGGTCAGCACCGCCGCGCCGATGCTCAGCGTCAGCCGGGTCACTTGCAGCACCAACGCCGGGCCTGGCAGCCACGTCACCAGCAACGCGTTGGCGCCCCAGGCCGCGACGGCCATCGCTGCCGTGGCGACGGCGATCCGGACCAGCGAGCGGGCGATGCGGGCGCCGTCGATGCCGTTCAACTCGCGCCGCATCAGCCACAACTGCACGCTGGCGTTCAGGATGGCGGTGATCGAAGTGCCAAGCGCGAGGCCGCGAAAGCCCATGAGGCCGACCAGCCACCAGTTGAGGGCGACGTTCACCACGACCGAAGCCATGCTGACCATCACCGGAATCCGGCTCTTGTGCAGCGAGTAGAAGGTGGGCGAGACAATCCGCACCACCGAGTAGCCCACGAGCCCCAGCGCATAGAACTGCAGGGCCGCGGCGGTCGCCATCGTGTCGGCGGCCGTGAACCGGCCGCGTTCGAAGATCACCGCGACGATCGGTTGCGCCAGGACCATCAGGCCGAGTGTTGCCGGCACATTCAGCAACAGCATCAACGTGATCGCGCCCGCCAGCGTCGAGCGGATGCGATCGAAATTGCCGTCGGCCACCAGCCGCGACACGGCGGGCGTGGACGCGGCCGCGATCGAGACGCCAAACAGGCCGATCGGCAGGTACATCAACCGGAACGCGAGATCCAGGTAGGTCACCGCCCCGGTGCCGGCGCTGGTCGCCAGCATGGTGTTGACGAACACGTTGATCTGCGTCGTCGCCATGCCGATGGTGCCCGGTCCCATCAGCAGCAACACGCGATGCAGGCCCTCGTCGCGGAAGTCGATGGTCGGACGATAGCGGAAGCCCTCTTTGCGAAGCGGCGGCCATTGGATGACGAGCTGGCCGACTCCGCCCACCAGGGTCGCGATCGCGACGAGGCTGATCGGTGCCAGGCCCAGGCTCGGCGCCAGGGGGATGAATACCACCGAGATGGCGATCACCGCGACGTTGAACATCGCCGGCGACAGCGCCGGGACGAAGAAGTGTCCCAGCGAGTTCAGCATGCCCATCAATGCGGCCGCCAACGCCGCCATGGTCAGGAACGGCAGCATGAGGCGCGTCAGGTGAACGGTCAGCTCGACCTGGCCGGGCACGGTGCTGAACTCCGGCGCGAAAGTGCGCACCAGCGGCTCGGCATAGACGATGCCGGCAATCACCAGGACACCGGTCACCAGGATCAGCGCGTTGATGACCGAGTTGGCGAGTGTCCAGGCGCGTTCACGGCCGTGCAGCGTCAGCTGCCTGGTAAACGTCGGCACAAACGCCGCGCTCATCGCGCCTTCAGCGAAGAGGTCACGCACGAGGTTGGGAATGCGCCCTGCGACGCGGAACGCGTCGGCCGTGGCTCCGGCGCCGAAGTAATAGGAGAGGACCTGATCCCGAACCAGCCCGAGAATACGGCTCGTGATGGTGGCCAGCCCGAAGACCCCGGCGGACCGGGCCAGGCGTGGTGAGGAATCTGGCATCAATCAGCGCAAGCGTAGCAGAAAAAAAGTAGGGCCCCATGCCGTTCGGCTGGAGCCCTGAGGAGGATGGTGAGAGGCTGACTAGGCCTTTCACATGTACAGACGGCCCACCCGGTGAAAAGGTTTGCCCCCTCACCCCACTATTTGCTCGGTTGTCGTGACTAACCGAGGGACCGCCGGACTTCTTCGTTCACTTTCTTGCCATCGACGGTCTTGCCGGCGAGGGCGGCAATGGCCGCTTTCATTACCTTCCCCATGTCCTTGGCCGTGGTCGCGCCGGTTTCCGTAACCGCCGCCTTCACCGCTGCCGCAATTTCTTCATCACTGGCTGAGGCCGGCAGGAACGCGTCGAGGATGACGATCTCCGCCTGTTCCTTGTCGGCCAGGTCCACGCGTCCGCCCTTGGTGAACTGCTCGATCGAGTCGCGGCGCTGTTTCACCAGCATCGCGACCACCTGCAGCTCTTCAGCTGCTTCGAGGGCACGACCCTTCTCGATGCTCTTGTTGGTCAGCGCGCTCTTGAGCATGCGCAGCGCCGTCAGCCGCGTGGCGTCCTTCGCCTTCATGGCGGTCACGATGACGGCGGTGAGTGATTGCTCTAACGACATGAGGTTCTCTTCCTGGGCTTGATAACTTGACACTTCAACTCTTCAACTTTCAACTCGCCGCCTAGTGATCCAATTCGCCGTCACCGAGCGTGAAGTGCCAGTCGTCCGTGGACTGGTAGAACGCTTTCGGCGTTTCCGGGGCGTTGATTTTCACCGTGAGGTCGATGCCCGACTTCACCATGAAGTAACCCGATCGCCGCAGCACTCTCCGAAACGCGGCGTGCGTCATGTAACAGCGAATCTTGTCTGAGTCGGCGGCCCGGGCCTCGCGATCGACCCAGCGCGCCAGCGTCTTCAGCCCGCGCTCGTCGCTGGGATCGGCGAGCAGGTCAACGATCTGCGTCACGCGGCCTTGAGGTTCGCGCAGGTGCCGATACACGACGTACCCGTCGACCTCGTCGCCGCGTCGTAACAACGCCGCCGTGTAGCGGACGTGAGGTGGCTCGATGTACTTCCAGTTCAAGTAACGCGCATCGCGCTTGACCGCAATGGCAAACCGGCTGGCCATGCGTTCCCACAGTCGATCGGATCGCTCGTCGAAGCGGCGCACGACCTCCACCTCTTCACGCAGCGGTTGCGCCCTCGAGACCAGTCGGACCACCGGCAGCGTCAACGCCGAGACCAGCCGGTTGATGGCCACGGGCCAGGTCGGAATGCGCAACGCGCGCCGGCTGATCGGTTTGACGAGGCACGACAGCGGCTGGGCTTTCGGCCAGCGCATTTCATCGAGGCGCGCGCGCGTCGCCGGCGACAGCCCGGCGCCGAGGGCCACGGCCGTGCCGCGGTCCCACGCCCGCAACAGCGACCCACCCAAGCCTTGCCGCTGCCGTTCAGCGACGACCAGCGGATCCGTGCTCCACGTGCCGGCGGCCTCGACACCACCAACGACCACGAGGACCGGCAGCAGCGGGATGGTGGCAATCAGGGTCGGACCCTCGCGGACGACCCAATACGGAGGTTCCACGCCACCCGCCGGGTTGCGGCGAACCCAATCCCAGCGCAGGCGAAGCCGATCCGCGGCCTCGTTGCCGAGAGTCCGCCGATGGATTTGCTCGATGCCCCGACGGTCGTCAGGGGTGTAGCGTTCGATCTCCGCCATGGATCAATACAAGTCGCGCCAATCAGAACTGCGAGAGGGAAGGATCAATTGTACCGGAAGATGACGGGGCCTATTCCGTAGGAATGGGCCGACACCGCTTGAGTGGGGGCTATGCCCCCCCGGGGGGGCGGACTGCTGCGCCGGGCTGGCTCTGCTGAGCCGGAGGCGCGACGATCATGCCGGGCGTCGGGGCGCCGAAGGTCGGCACGGTTCCCGGGTTGGCCGGGTTAATGGTGATGCTCTGGGGCGCACCGGTGTTCGGGTTGATCGTGGTCACCGGCTGGCCGTTCACGCCGGCCGGCAGGTTCTGGAACATGCCGGGCTGCGTATTCTGACCGGGCTGCGGGAACGTGAACACCGGCGCGTTGGGCGGATTTGGATCCGGCTCCTCTTCGGGTTCCTCGTCCTGCTCCACCTGGCGCGCGGGCGGGCGCTGCGGCACGAATCGCTGATTCGCAGCCGCGCCGCCGCCCTGGTTAGGCGTCGTGCGCGCGGCTGGTGGCGGCACGGCGCTGGTGGCCATCACGAGGATGCGGTCGTAGATCGACGTGCCAGCGACCGTCGATGCGCGTCTCGGCGCGGCCATGTATCCGGCGACGCTGCGCAACACGATCTCCAGGGCCTGCGCTTCAGGCACATTCTCGAGCTTGAGGGTGAGCGGGCTGCCGGCAATGCGTTCGCTGCCGATCACTTTCGTGCCGCCGAGCTTGGCCCACTCGTTCAGGATGGTCCTGACCGGCACGGCGGTGGCCTCGAGCGAGACGCGCCCGTCCATGAACGACAGCTTCAGCTGCTGCGCCGAGGCGGGCAGGCTGACGGCCAGCAGGAGAGCAAATGTGGGAAGGATTCGACGCATCGGAAACGCCTGATTGAGTATATGCCCTTGCCTGGTCAGACGCCCGCGGCCCGGCCGTGGCCGGTGGCCTACCGGGTGGGCGGGACGAACGACGAAAACGCGCCCATAACGGTCGATACCTGGTCGTCGGACAACGCCGGATACATCGGCAGCGACACGATCTCTGCGCACACACGGTCGCCAACCGGGCACATGGCCGGGTTGGTCGCCGCCAGCGCCGGCTGCCTGGGGATGGGCACCGGGTAATGGATCAGCGTCTCGACACCCTGCACGAGGCAGTGCGCCTGAAAGGCCTCGCGGCAAGACGTGAGGACCGGGAACAGGTGGTAAACGTGGCCCGCGTCGAACTCGCGCGGCACGCTCAGTGATGGCGGGACGCTCGCCGAGCGATACCGCCCGGCAATCGCGCGGCGCCGCTTCGTCCAATCGGCCAAATACGGCAGTCGCGCGCGCAAGATCGCCGCCTGCAGTTCGTCGAGGCGGCTATTGGCGCCGGCCTCCTGGTGGTGATACCGCGACGTCTGTCCGCCATTGCGCAGGCGCTTGATGCGGGCCGCCAGTTGCGCGTCGCGTGTGATCACCGCGCCACCGTCGCCGAGCGCGCCGAGGTTCTTGGTGGGATAGAAGCTGGTGGCGCCGGCAATGCCGATGCTGCCGACGGCGCGGCCGTCAAACGTGGCGAGCTGCGCCTGTGCGGCATCTTCGATCAGGGCCAGGTTGTGTCGCGCGGCAATGCCTTCGAACGCGCGCATGTCGGCGGCCTGGCCGTACAAGTGCACCGGCAAAATCGCCTTGGTGCGCGACGTGATTGCCGCTTCGGTGGCGTGCGGGTCGAGCGTCAGACGGGCCGGATCGATATCGGCGAACACCGGGCGGGCGCCGGCCATCATGACCGCGAGCGCCGAGTAGGCCGCCGACAGCGGCGGTGTGATCACTTCATCGCCCGGACCAATGTCGAGCGCGCGCAGGATGAGCGTGATGGCGTCAGTGCCCGTGCCGACGCCGACGGCGTATGGCACCTGGCTGGCGGCGGCGAACTCCGCCTCGAAGGCTTCGACTTCAGGACCCAGCACGAACCAGCCGCTGGCGATCACCCGATCGATCGCGGCCCTGACGTCGGCGGCATCAACGCCGGGACGGAGCGCGTTAAATGGAACGTGGGTCGACATAGTGCACCATGTGCGCGCGGTAGTAATCCAGCGTGCGGGCGAAGCCCTCACGCAACGGCACGGCCGGCGCCCAGCCGGTCCGGGTCCTGAACAGCGTGGAGTCGGCGTAGAAGCTGCCGATGTCGATGGCCTTCTTCTCCGTGGGCCACTCGACGAACCGGTAGCGGCCCTGGCCGGCCAGCTCGACGAGCAGCGCGACCAGGTCGCGATGCGCGATGTGCTCATCACCACCGACGTTGAAGGCTTCGCCGTTGACGGCGTCGCTGGCGCCGGCCGCAAGGAACGCTTCCACCGCGTCATCCACGTAGACAAAGTCGCGCACTTGCGAGCCGTCGCCGAAGACCTCGATCTCGCGATTCTCGAGCACCAGGCGAATGAACCAGCCGATGAAGCCCTGGCGGTTGTGTCGCAGCAACTGGCGCGGACCGTAGACATTGGTCAGGCGCAAGGCGCAGGCGCGGACGCCGAAGACGTTGTTGTAGACCAGGTGGTAATACTCGCCGGCGGCCTTGTTGATGCCATTGACGTCGGTGGGCCGCACCAGGTGACGTTCGGTCACCGGCAGCACGTCGGGCCGCCCGTAGATCTGGCGCGTGCTCGCATAGACCACCTTGACGCCCGGGTTGTGGTGGCGGCACGCCTCGAGCAGCGTCAGCTGGCTGCGGCAGTTGATGTCGAGGTCCGTGTGCGGATCCTGCATGCTGTCGATGTGGCTGACCTGGCCGGCCAGGTTGAAAATCACTTCGCGGTCGCGCACCAGGTAGTTCATGGTGCTGGCCTGCCGAACGTCGGCGACGTTGACTCGCACCTGCGACTCAATGCCGGCGATGTTGAAGAGGTTGCCGCCGTAGTCGGGGATCAGCGAATCGACTAGCAGGACGTCGGCGCCGAGCTGCACCAGGCGCTGCGCGAGGTTGCTGCCGATGAAGCCGAGGCCGCCGGTGATCATCACGCGGCGCCCCTGGTAGAACTGCGCCGGCGTCATGCCCGTGCCCCGGTCTTCAGATGCTCGCGCCGGATCACCAGCGCCCACCACAACTTGAACACGTCAACCACGGTGCGGAAGATGCGAGGAAAGTTGAAGAACTGGGACTGGCCGTGGGCGCGGTGATAGTGATGCACCGGCGTCTCGGCCACGCGGAAGCCGGCGTCCTGGAACTTCTTCATCATCTCCAGGCAGATCACGCCACTGTCCTTCTCGAGGCGGACCACCTCGAAGATGCGCCGCCGCATCAGCCGGAAGTCGCAGTCGACGTCGCGCACCTTCAAGCCGAACAGCAGCTTGACGGTGTGATGGTAAATGCGGCCGATGATGATGCGATGCATCGGGTCCGAGCGACTGATCTTCCACCCGTTCACCCAATCCACATCGTCGCGCAGCTGTTGCCAGAGCAGGACCATCTCGGCCGGATCGTACTGCGCGTCACCGTCGGTGTAGAACACGAGATCCTTGGTCGCCGTGGCGAAGCCTGACCGCAGCGCGCCACCGTAGCCGCGGTTCTTCGGGTGATGGACGATGCGCACGCGGTTGGGATAAACCCGCGCCAGTTCTTCAAGAATGTGCGGGGTGTCGTCCTGGCTGCCGTCGTTGATGACGATCACTTCGAAGTCTGGGGTCAGCGTACCGGCCACTTGCACGGCGCTAATCACCAGGCTGGCAATGGTGCCGGCATCGTTGTACGCGGGGAAGAACACGCTCAGGCTTGGCACGGGTGCCACTACTGCGAGCCACCGGCGCGGTGCTGATGCCGCAGCCGGCCGTGACGCAGGATGAGTTTCCACGGCGTGATCAACGACTCGAGCAGGACGCCGCTCGACAACTTCGATGCGCCCTGGCGGCGCTCCACGAAGATGATTGGCGACTCGACGATGCGCAGGCCGGCGTCGGCGGCCATGAAGGTGACGTCGAGCAGGAAGGCGTAGCCCTCGGAGACGATCTTGTCGAGCGGCAGCTTGGCCAGCGAGGTGCGGCGCCAGCAGCGGTAGCCGGTCGTGATGTCGTTGAGCCCGAGGCCGGTCACGGTGCGGATATAGAAGTTCGCAAACGAGCTGAGGATGATGCGGCGCAGCGGCCAGTTCACGACGCTGATGCCGTTGAGGTACCGCGAACCGATCACAAGGTCGGCGCCGCCGAGGGCGACTTCGAGCATCGCTGGCAAATACTTCGGATCGTGCGACAGGTCGGCATCCATCTGGCAGACCAGGTCGGCGTCACTGGCGATGGCGTGCCGGAAGCCCTCGAGGTACGACACGCCGAGGCCACGCTGGCCGGTGCGATGCAGCACCCGCACCCGGCCGGGATACTGCACCGCCAGAGCATCGGCCACCGCGCCGGTGCCGTCGGGCGACTGATCGTCGAGCACCATCACCTCGGTGCCAGGCACCGTGAGGATGTCGGCCACCAGGATCGGCAGGTTCTCCCGTTCGTTGTATGTCGGGACCAGGACCAGCGTCTTCATCCGCTATCGTCGCCCTTCAAAGCGCAGCGCCGCGATTTGTTCTGAGACCAGACCGACAAGCATGACAATCACCGAAAACATCAGCAATAACACCGCGCCATTGGGAATGCGATCGTGATACCCAAAGTTCCACGCGCCATATCCGGCGCCCAGTGCGAAGGTGGCGGCGCCAACCGGGGCAAATATCCGGAGCGGGCTGAAGATGGTGATCACTTTCAACAAGATCAGCAGGAACTTCGCGCCGTCGCTGGCCAGCCGGATCTTTGACGTGCCGACTCGTGGCAACGCCCCGACGGGCTCGAACGCTACATTGTATCCGGCCTTGATAAACGCCAGCGTGGTGGTGGTGGGAGTTGAAAAGCCGTTCGGCAGCAGGTGGATGAACTCGAGCAGGTACTCCCGCCGAGCGGCCCGGAAGCCAGAGGTCAGGTCCGCAATCGGCCGCTCCGTCAGGTAGCTGGCCAACCAGTTCAACACCGCGTTGCCCATCCGCCGCCCGGTGGTGGCCTGGGTCTCGGCCGAACGTGCGCCGATCACCAGGTCGTACTCGCCCAGCCGAGCGACCAGCCGGCCCACGTCATTGGCGCGGTGCTGGCCATCACCGTCCACAATCGTCAGCCATTCGCTGGTCGCGGCGCGGATGGCCGACTTCACGGCGGCGCCATTGCCCTTGTTGTAGGGATGCGTCACCACGCGGGCCCCAGCCTCGGCGGCGGCCGCACCGGTGCCGTCCGTCGAGCCATCGTCCACGACCAGCACTTCGTGCCACGCCGCCGCAGCTCGCAGGCTCGTGACGACCGCCGCGATGCTGTCGCGCTCGTTGAAAGCGGGGACAACGATGGTGACCGTGTTCGGCGATGCCATCGGGTTAAGAAAAAAATACCTCTGCCGGGAAAGCGGCAATCGTAGCACGCGATTCTCCGCCCCTTCGCCTGTCCTCATTCAGGCGGTAGTCAAAACATTGGCACACCTTCGCATCAATGGCGAAACAAAGGCGTAAACGATAGACAGGTAGTCATTTGGAGCACTTGTGCGTTGACAAGACCGTCGGCTCAACCTACTATTCGAGTGGATTTTTGTGGAGTTTAGTGGGAGATAGATGTGCTTCGTGGCAACTCGCCGGCGAAAATTGACGACAAGGGTCGACTCAAGGTCCCGAACGGCTTTCGCGTCGTGATTCAAAAGGATCACGGCTCGGAGCTATTCGTGACGAGCCTGACCGGCCAGTCTGTACGCATTTATCCAATGCCGGTATG
>CAMBHC010000037.1 GCA_945866285.1 Candidatus Sulfopaludibacter sp. SbA3
GAAGGTAAGAATCGTGAGGTCCGGCGGATGCTCACGGCGGTGGGACATCCGGTCACCCGGCTGCGGCGCGTCGCCTTCGGGGGCCTCGAGTTGGGCACCCTCGCGCCGGGGGCCTGGCGTGAGGTCGCCGCCGACGAGTTGACGCGCGCCTTCCCCGGCCGGCCTCAGCCGAGGAAACGGGCGCCCAACCCGAAGTAGAAGAGCAGCGGGCGCCGGAGCCTTACCTGGAGAAGACGATCACGGCGTTCCTGCGACTGGTGGAGAAGGTCGTCGAAGCGCCGTAACGCAGAAAAAAGAAAAGGCCCGGCGATTCGCCGGGCCCTGGGTTCTAATCTGCGTCCGAATCTGCGGCTGTTCTAATCTGCGGCCTATTCGACGTAGCTGTAACCGCAGTTCTCGCACACCCACATGCGACCCTGCTTATACATGTTGTAGGCGCACTGCGGGCACACGCGATACTCGCGGCCCTCGGCGTCCACCAGCTTCTTTTCGTCCTTCTTGTCGCCGTCGGCGAACGGATCCTTCGGCTCGTCCTTCTTCTTCTCGCCTTCGGGCTTCTGCGCGAACGCGGGAATGACAGCCACTCCGATGGCGGCGGCAAACATCGCCGAGCCGCGAAGGAAACTGCGACGATCGAGGCCCGTACCGTTTAAGTGATCGAACATGGACGCTGTTCTCCTGACAAATTAAGGCCGAGCTAAAGCCCGTCTTTTCAAAATTATACAGCGAATCGAACAAACACGGGCGGGGACGTTGCGGCTTGCGAACGATGCCCACCCGGTGCTTCCCCTCTGTCGCTGTCGGGAGAGGATACGATTTTTCAAGCTGGGCGCGTGTAATCGTTTGTCCGGAGGATGGCTGGTGCCTGGAGTCCCGCAGGGAAAGGCAGCAAACCTCATACCGCAAAAAAGCAGGGGACCTGGGGTAGCCAAGATGCTGGCCGTTATCGCACGCTGCGGGCGCCGTAGTAGCGAAACGCTGCCCAGAACGCCGGGTGCGTGTGACCGCGCTCGTCGCGCATTACGCGTTGCGCGCGCGACAAGGCCGCCTCGCGGGCGCGGCCCTGCGTCAGACTCATCTTGAACAACTCGGCCAGCTCGTCTGACGCGCGTTCGGCAGGCGTCCCGAGCGAGACGAGTGCCCCGGCTGCCATGGCGGCGCCCACCAGCTTCGCGTCCGTGGGACCGGGATCATCCGTGGTCGGGAACAACTGACCGACGGTGCCCGGCGCGCCGGTCGCGGTGGCCCAGCCGGCAGCCGAGGTCACCGAGGGCGCGAACACCATCGGCTTCCAGTCCACCAAATACTGCCAGGCGGCGCGGCCCGACGGGTTGCGGACCAGCGCGCTGAACGGCAGCGCTTCGAGCGGACCATCCGGGACAATCAGCAACCGATCGGCGCGGGTCGCATCATCCTCGAACTGCCCGAACAGCAACGAGAACAACGCGCGGCCATCGGCCACGAGCGGCACCTGGTAGGCGACCCCACTGGAACGTGCCTTGACCAAGTCCGAGAACTTCTGGATGCGCTCGGCCAGGGCCGCCTTCTTCTCGTCGAGCCGATACACGCGAATGGGCGTTTCGCGCGTCGCGACGAAAGCGTAGGTGGCGTCCGATTGGACGCTGAAGGCCACCACCAGCGTGCCGGTCTCGATCCCGCGCTTCAGGGCATCAAGCGGCGCCATCGCGGGCGCGCCGTCATCGGTGGTGCCGCGGGCGCGCCGCAGCCGCTCGTGCATGCGGTCGAGCAGCGTGAATGACTCGCCGGCATCGCCGCGCTCAGCAAGAATGCGGAGGGGGCTGCCGTAGTACGCCTGCACGCGTGAGACCAGTTGGGCGCGGGCTTCGAGCGTGCCCTGCGGGCGCGCCGAGCGCGACTGCTCGAGCAGGCTGACGGCTTCACGCAGGCGGCGCAGGCCATCGTCAGGGTCGCCACGCGCGACCAGGAAGTTGCCGAACTCGTGCACCACGTTCACGTGGTCGAGTGAACCGGGAGCAATGCGGCTCCACGCCTCCAGCGAACGCTCGAACGCGTTGCGGGCGGCCAGCGGGTCGCTGCCCTTCGACGTCACGATCGCGATGCGTTCCAGCGATTCGGCGACTTCGGAGGAGTTCGGCACCAGTTTTTCGCGAATGCTGAGCGCTTCGCGATGCAGCGGCAGGGCTTCGTCGTAGGCGCGCGCGGCTTCGCGCGCCAGGCCCAACTCGGTGGCAGTGGTCGCCACCAGCAACGTCTGCGGCACCTGCGCGCGGCGCAGTTCAAGCGCCTCGCGAGCGGCCGCGGTCGCGGCATCGGGACGGCCGCGCATGCGGTCAATACGAGCCAGGCTGGTCAAGAGCGCCGCCATCTCGAGCGGCGGCGCCTGCGACCGGCGCAAGTCGACGGCGGCCTTGATCTCGACCCCCGCCTCGGCCAGGCGGCCCTGTTCGAGCAGCACCAGTCCCAGGTTGGCGTGCGTGGTCCCCAGGTCTTCGGGCGCGCCCTTGCGCGTGGTCTTGATCGTGAGCGAGCGGCGGAACATCGCCTCGGCCGCGGCCAACTCCCCGCGGTTCATCTGCAGGATGCCGAGGTTGGTCAGGATCTGCGACACTTCGAGGCTGTCGGGACGCTGCGACTCGTAAGTCTTCAGCGCGACTTCGTAGAGACCTAGCGCACGCGGCGCCTGGTTACGCGACGCGGCCACGACGGCCAGCGCGTTCGAGACGCGGGCGTAGTCAATCGACGCGCGCTGCGACGTCTCGAGCACGGCCAGGCTGCGGGAATAGAACCGGTCCGCACCTTCAAGGTCTTTCCGCCGCACGGCGGCATCCCCCATGAACTCGGCCAGCTGCGCTTCGCGCGGCGAGCCCGGCTGAATCTTCGCAACGACTTCCAGCGCGCTCGCGTACGCCTGCTCGGCGCGCGCGGCGTCGTTGCGCGCGGTGGCGGTACGCGCCACTTCCATCAGCGCGTCGGCATATTCGGGACTGGTCGGGGCGCCAGTGCGCAGCCGCGTCACGGCCACGTCCATCAGGCGTTCGGCGTCGGCGGGCCGCTGGTCGATGCGGGCGACATTCGCCATCTTGAACGCGAGCCGGCCGAGGTCGCGATCCTGCGGCGAGTTCTGCGTCAGCAGGCTGGTGGCTTCTTCGAACGCGCCGCGCGCGGCGCCCAGCATGTTGGCGCGCACTTCGACATCGCCGAGCAGTTCGAGGCGCCGGGCCCGCTCGGCGGGATTGCGGTCCGCGGGAGCATCGGCGACCTGCGCCAGCATGCGATCGAGCTCAACGGCTACGTCGGAGGGAATCTGGGCGTGAACCTGCCCGATGCTGACCCATCCGGTAACCAGCCCGATGGCCAGGAAAAGGCGCGCCTTTGTGTGCATCGGTACGAGAGTATACGGCGAAATGGGCTCAGTTGAGGCCTGCTGCACCACAGGTGGGGCCTGTTCTTCGGGTTTGGCAGTGGTGCGCTCGATCGGCAGGGCGTCCCCGGTCACACCGACACCTCCGTTGTCTGCACCGCCACTGCCCCGGTCAGGGTTCGATGAACCGGGCACTTGCTGGCGATTTCGATTAACCGTTGACGCTGCCCAGCGTCGAGATCGCCCTCCAGGGCGATCTGCCGGTTGATTGCGTAGTGGCCGTCAGCGGGACCGCCCGTCAGCGTCACCTTCACGCTGCGCAGCGGCCAGCCTTTGCGATCGGCATAGAGCCGCAAGGTCATGGAGGTGCACGCGCCCAAGGCCGATAGCAGCAGTTCGTGCGGCTCTGGCCCGGTATCGGCGCCGCCCCTCACGACCTCTTCGTCGGCGCGCAACTGGAAGCCGCCAATCGTGATGTCCTGGCCCAACTTGGTTCCGTCCGACGCAACGACCACTTCTCGCATACCCGCATCGTAACAGGAGACCAAGAGCGAAGAACGAGTAGCAATTAGAAGTCCCGTCCCCTTGCTCCTGATCTCCTGTTGACCTCTATTGGCGACGATTCATTAAGAACGTCGCGGTGCCGTGGAAGAACTCGCGCAGGAACGGCGTGACCTCCGCGGGGAGCGCCGCTTGAGCGAGCGCGTGGTCCATCAACTGCACCCAGCGATCGCGCGCCGCCTGGTCCAACTGGTAGGGATGGTGCCGCATGCGCAGGCGCGGATGGCCGCGGCTCTCTTCGTACCGCGGCGGGCCGCCGAAACGGCCAACCAGGAAGTCGCGCAGGCGCTCTTCGGCACCGGCCATGTCACCGGCCGGATACATGGGGCCCAGGATGTCGTCGCCGGGCACTTGGGCGTAGAACGCGGCGACGAGCCGCGCAAAGCCGTCTTCGCCGATCAGGGCGTAGATGTCGCCGTCCGAGACCATCAGGCGTTTCGAACCTTCTCGACCTTGCGATCGCGCTCATGCGCCAGGCGCTCGACGTCGCGCCGATAGTGATCGTCCATGGTCTGGCGCTGCTCGAGGTCGACCGCGCCGGCCAGTTTGGACTTGTAGAGGATTTCTTCCTGCGCCAGCTTGGCGGCGTAGGTCCTGCGAATCTCGCCGATCTCGTTCTTCTGGTCGTCACTGAGCGGATGCTCGGTCACGCCGGCGTCAGCGTCCTGCTTCTTCAGCCGCGCCATCGCCAGCTCGAGCGCACTCTTCGGTTCGTCGTTCATGAAGCGATCATACCGGGAGTCTGGAGCCGGGAACCGGGAGTCGGAAAACACTTGTCTTCGAATCAGGCGGCCCCGCCGACTCCCGGCAGGTTCTACCCGAACAGGCTCTTCGCGACGAACCAGACGTTGGCCGGCCGCTCGGCGAGGCGACGCATGTACCAGGGGAACCAGTAGGCGCCGTAGGCGATCAACACGCGCACGGCGGCGCCATCCTGGACGAGGCGAAGCTGCGTGGCCTTCTGGATGCCGTACAGCATGTGAAACTCGAACTCGGCGGGCTTCACGCCGGTCGTCGCGGCGTGCCGGCGAATGCTGTCGATCAGTGGGACATCGTGCGTGCCAAACACCGGGCGCGCGCCGCTGGCGCGCGAGCCGGCATCGAGCATCAACTGCGCCAGCGCGTAGTAGTTCGCGTCCACGTCGCTCTTCTTCGGAAACGCCACTTCGGCCGGCTCGTTGTAGGCCCCCTTGACCAGTCGAATGCCCACGCCTCGCCCCATCAGGTCGACCAGGTCCTCGCGCGTGCGATAGAGATAGGCCTGCAGGCACACGCCGACGCGCGGGAACTCGGCCCGCAGGCGGCGCGTCAAGTCGAGCGTGACGTCGACGTAGCTGGATTGCTCCATGTCGATCCACAGGTAATTGCCGGTCGCGTGCGCACGGGCGCCGAGGTCGCGCAAGTGGCCGTAGGCCAGCTCGCGGTCGATGTCGAGGCCGAGTTGCGTCAGCTTGATCGACGGCTCGCACGCCAGGTTCAGCGCGTGAATGCGGTCAATGCCCTCCAGGTAGTGGCAGGCGACTTCGTCCGCCTCGGCGAGATCCTTGACGTTCTCGCCCAGCCGGGTGCACACCGCGGTCACACCCTCGCCGGCCATCATCCGGGCCGCGACGATCATGTCATCGAACGATTCGCCCGGCATGAACCGGGAGACCGCCCGCCGGACGAACGGCGCCTTCGTGCCGTTTTCGCGAAGCCAGGCGCTGTCGGATGCTTTCAGCAGGAGGGTACGCGCGACGCTCATGTCGCTACCATCCTATCCTCCTTCGCTAAAGATACGGAGGACAAGTCGCGCGCGGCCAGCGTATGCAAAGGCCCGATGCGAAACAGTTGCGGCCAGGCGGCCCGCACGATCGACACCACCAGCAGCGTCGCCAACCCGCCGCCAATCACCGACAGCGTCGGGCCCAACAGCGCCGCGGTCGCGCCGCTTTCAAACGCACCGAACTCATTCGAGAAGCCGACGAACACGTAGTTGATGGCCGACACGCGCCCGCGCAGGTGGTCAGGGGTAATCGTCTGCTCGAGGGTCAGCCGTATGACGACACTCACATTGTCGAAGACGCCGGTGAGGAACAGGCAGGCCATCGACAGCGGGAACGAACGGGAGAGACCAAAACCGATGGTGGCCAGCCCGAAGCCGGCGACGACCAACAGGAGGATGCGACCGGGCCGTTGCCAAGGCTGCAGGCGCGTCGTGACCAACGCCATCGTCAGCGCACCGACAGCGGGTGCCGCGCGTAACCAGCCGAGGCCGGCAGGTCCGACCGCGAGAATGTCCTTGGCGAAGACCGGCAGCAACGCGACGGCGCCGCCGAACAACACCGCGAACAGGTCCAGCGTGATGGCCGCCAGGAACAACGGGTTATTACGGACGAAACGGAAGCCGGCAAACACATCGCCGGCACGGTGCCGGCTGGTCGCCGGCGGAGGGCGGCGGACCGGCATGGTCGACAGCGCGACCACGAAGACGACCTGGCCAACGGCCGCCAGCGCGAATGCGAGGGTCGCACTGCCGGTGAGGGCGATCAGCAGTCCGCCAATGGCCGGCCCCGTGATCGCGGCCAACTGGAAGGTCGATGACAGCCACGCATTGGCGTTGGCAAACTCGGCAGGCGCCAGCAGCTGCGGCAGGATGGTGTTGACCGACGGCGACGCAAACGCGCGCGCCGTGCCCACGAGCGCCAGCAGCGAATAAATCACCCACAACGAACCGTTGGCGGCCGACACCAGCGCCAGCCCAGTCGCCACCAGCGTGAGCATGGCGTGCGCGAAGATGCCGATGTTGCGGCGCGGATACCGGTCGGCGGCGTTGCCTGCGACAATCATCAGCAGCAGCACCGGCGCCAGTTCGACGGCGCCGACCAGGCCCAGGGCCCACGCGTCGCCGGTGCGCTCGTACAGCATCCAGCCGACAGCGACGTTGATCATTTGCCAGCCCGCGATGGCCGCGAACCGGCCGATGGCAAATCGGCGAACGAAGGAGTGACGCAGAGCCGCGAGGCCGCCGGCCGGCGGCCTCGCGAAGTGATCGGTCATTACTTGGCGGCGGGGGCGCCCTTCTTCATCACGAGCTTCTGCACGCGCCAGTTGATGAGCTCACCGACCCAGATCTCATTCTCCGAGGGGCAGGCGATCGCGTGAATCCAGCCGAACTCGCCGAGGTTGCGGCCCGGCTGCCCGTAGACGCCGAGCACCTTGCCTTCGAGCGACACTTTGTAGATGCGGCTCGGATACAGGTCGCCGACGAACAACACCGGGTTCGGGCCCGGCGTCATGCACAGCGCGTCAGGGGCACCGGGCGCTTGCGATCCGGTCTTGGCGTTGGGCGCCTCGGCGCCGTAGACGATCTTGCCGCGCTTGGTGTCGACCGGCACGTCGATGATGAACTCGCGGAGGTACTTGCCGTTCGCATCCAGGACCTGGATGCGACGGTTGCCGCGGTCCGCCACGTAGATCTCATCCTTCGGCGACACCGCGATCCCGTGCGGGGTGTCGAACTGGCCCGGGCCGGTGCCGAGCGAACCCCAGCTGGCAACCCATTCGCCCTTCGCGTTCACCTTGGCCACGCGGGAATTGATATAGCCGTCGGTGAAGTACGAATTGCCCTGCGAATCCCAGGCGACGTCGGTCGGCTGGTTGAACACGTTGTCGCGATGCACCGGCAGCGGGTTGCGCGGGTTGTTGTTCGGCGGACGCGTAATGGCGACCCCGGCGCGCTCGAGGATGCTGGTCAACTGTGAGGCGTAGTCGGGTGGCACGTCCAGGTGAGACGACTCACCGCGGCGCCCAAAGACCCACACCACCCGTCCCTGCGGGTTCATCTTCAGGATCATGTTCGAGCCCTTGTCGACAATCCAGATGTTGTCCTGCTTGTCGATGCGGACGGCGTGCGCGTAGGCCAGGGCGAAGTTACCCTTGCCGACTTCACGCACGAACTTGCCCTTGGGATCGAACTCGAGCAGCTGCGCGGCCTGGGTCATGTAGGCCGGGCCGGAGACGTCGCCACGGGAAAACACGAAGACGTGCCCCTTGGAGTTGGTCGCGACCCCGGCGACTTCACCGAAGTGAATGTCGGGCGGCAGCGTAAGCGGGTCGGGCACCGATTCGAATTGCAGTTCCGGAACGGCAGCCGCCTGGGTTGCGCCGGCCGGCGTTTGCGTGGCCACGGGTACGACGGCCCAAGTGATGAGCGAAGCGGCGAGGATGAAGCGTTTCATTCCGCACATTCTGCCCTACTTCGCGCCTCGGCGCATTATTCCAGTGCGGCTGGCCTGGCGCGGCGGCGGTCCGGGCGCAACCATTCGGAAGCGATTAGAACGCGCCGAACGTCGAGCCCAGCACCAGCACCACCATCAACGCCAGCAACGGGCCGGCCACCGAGACCATGAACATGTCGAAGTAGGCCTCGCGATGCGTGAGACGGCAAATGCCGAGCATGGTGATGACGGCGCCGTTGTGCGGCAACGAGTCGAGGCCGCCACACGCGATGGCAGCCACGCGGTGCAGCAGTTCGGGACTGATGCCGGCAGCCGTGGCCGCTGCCAGGTAGGTCTTGCCCATCATGCCGAGGGCCAGGCCCAGGCCGCCGGCGGCCGAACCGGTAATGCCGGCCATGATGTTCACGGCGATGGCCTCGCTCACCAGCACGTTCGAGGTCAGGCTGCCGAGCGCCGCCTGCACCGTGGCGAACGCCGCCAGCGAAGCAATCACCGCACCGTAGGCAATCTCGGATGCGGTGTTGAAAATGGGTAACATCGCGCTGAACGTGCCTTGGTTCAGCGAGCCTTTCAGATCCTGCCAACGCGAGAAGTGCAGGGCAATCGCCGTGAGGTTGGCCAGGCCGAGCGCCGCGACCAGCGCCCACAGTCCGCGCACGTCGTTCACGCCCACGCCGCCGAACTTCGGCTCCTTCAGGTAGGCCAGATCCATCGCCGGGATAATCCACCAGGTCATGGCGACGTTCATGACCAGCACCATCACGAGCGGCAGGACGGCCACCAGCAGTGACGGCTCGCTGGCCGTCGGCGACGCGTCCTGGGTGTCGAGTGGATGGTGCCCGTAGCCCTCGCCGGCCGCCGCGGCCTTCCTGGCGCGGTGGCTCAGCCACCACGCGCCGAACACGAACATCACCAGGCCGCCAATGCTGCCCACGCCAGGCGCGGCGAACGCGTCGGTACCGAAGAACGCGATCGGCATGGCGTTCTGAATGGACGGAGTACCCGGGATCCCACTGAGTGTGAACGTGGCGCCGCCCAGCATGACCGCGGCCGGGATGAACCGTTTCGGCGTGTTCGAGTTGCGGAAGATGGCGACGGCCACCGGATAGGCCGCGAAGATGACCACCAGCACTGACACGCCGCCGTAGGTCAACACCGCACATGCCAGGACGATGGCGAGGATCGACTGCTTCGGCCCGAGGCGCCCGACGATCCACTTGGCAATCGCCGATGCCGATCCCGAATCCGCCATTAATCGGCCGAGAATGGCCCCGAGGCCGAACAACGCGAAGTAGCCGGCGACGAATCCGCCCAGGCTCTTCATGTAGATCTGGCTGAGCACGGCGAGCAGCCGCGTTTCGCCGCCGACCAGCGCGGCCAACAGGGCCAACAGCGGAGCGACCAGCAAGACGTTGAACCCGCGGTAGGCGAGGTACATCAGGAGGCCGAGGGAGAGCAAAATGCCGAGGACGCCAATCATGCGTGCCAAGAATGGCCGCGGAGGACAAGCGGGCGCAAGCCCTAAGTGCTGGCCCGGCGCGGGCGGCTGTGCTGATTGAGGAAGCCGCGAACGCGTTCAGGCACAGAACTTGATAGAGACCGGGTGAAAGGAACCGAATGGTCACCACGAGTGGACATCGCCTGGTACTCGCGGCCGTCTTTACCGCCTGTTTCATCATCCTCGCGCCAGGGGCGGCGCGGGCACAGTCCTCAATAGGCTTCGACGGCGGCGCCTCGATCAATCCCACCCAGGTCTATACCGGCGTGTATTGGGAGTCGGCCAACATCGGCGGCCGCTTTCACTTGCGCCCAGGCATCGACGGCAGCTTTGGTGATGACCTGCGGCTGGGCACCGTCAACATCGACCTGCTCACCAAGTTCCAATTGGGCCAGACGGGATGGTCGCTGATTCAGGGCGGCGGCCCCACCATCGTCATCGTGAAGTACACCGGCATCAATGAGGATGCGCCCCGCGAGGTGCATGCCGGCGGCAGTTACCTGTTCGGGTTCCAGCACGACAACGGCTTCTTCGCCGAGTTCCGGGTTGGCGGCGGCAGTTACGTGCCGCAGCTCAAGATGGGCGTCGGCTGGGCGGTCGAGATCAAATAAGCCGCAGAGGACACCGGGGACGCCTTTGGGGGCCTCTGTGGCAAGCTCTTCACATGAAGCGGAGCGTACGCACTCCTGGGATGACCCGAGTGCGCGCGGCGAGCGGGTGCCGGGCGGACCACGGCGCTTGCCGATGGTCGAATCGAAGATGCTGGTGGGAAAATCTACGCGTTTGCGACGAGCACGTGCCTGGTCCGACGAAGTGGCCGGGACTAAAGTCCCGGCCCTCCGCACTCTTCGCTACTTCTTGACGTAACGCTGCAGCTTGCGCGGACCGACTTCGGCGCCGTAGATCACGCCGTCCTTGTCCGCCGCCACGCCTTCAGCCGCCAACGTGCCCCTCGCCGTCGCATCCGTGTTGCTCGGATCCGGGATGAAGGCGATCACCTTGCCGTCCTTGGCGCTGCCGATGCGGATGCCGCGCAGCCACTTGCCGTGGGCCGGGTTCACCGAACCCGATTCCGAGTCGGCCCCGTAGATCATGTCGTTCTTGTCGATGAAGATGCCGCTCAAGCGGCTGAACTGGTACCAGGTGTCCAGCGTCTTGAGAGTCGCCGCATCAAGAATCTGGATACGGTTGTTGGAGCGATCGGCCACGAACAGGCGGCCCTTCGCGTCGAACGCCAGGCTGTGGGGCTGATCGAACTCACCCTCGAGGCCGGTGCCCTTCTTGCCGTACTGCATCAGGAACTTGCCGGTCTTGTCGAACTTGATCAGGCGCGAGTTGGCGCCGCCGTGTCCTTCGGCCACCAGGATGTCGCCGTTGGGATACGTGATCACGTCATTTGGCTGGTAGAACGACGCCGGGTCGGCCGCGTCGGCGCCCGGCGGGTTGCCGCCGGCCTTGCCAAGCGTCAGCAGGACCTTGCCCTCGGGGCTGAACTTGACCACCTGGTTGCCCACCACCTTGGCGGGCATCGGCGGCATGGGCGCATCGGCGGGCTGGCCGGGACGACGGGCCGGCAGGTTACCGTTGCCGTCGGCGACCCAGATGTTGCCATCGCGGTCAACGTGAATGCCGTGCGGGAAGACAAACATGCCCTGGCCGAAGCTCGCCACCATCTTGCCGGTCGCGTCGAACTTGAAGACGGTGTTGAGCGGGGACATCTCGCCCTTGGCGGCATCCCAGCAGGTGTTGACCTGGCAGCGCTCGGCGACCCAGACACTCTTGCCGTCCTTGTCGATATCGACGGCACTGGTCGAGCCCCAGGTGCGGCCCTCGGGCAGCTTCGCGGAGCCCTCGATCGTGTTGTAGGGATTCGGCGCGTCATTGACCGGCGTCACCGCCAGCCATGGCCCCGACGGCGCCGCCGGCGCGGGCGCCTGCGCATAGAAACCGCCGCCCAATGCTCCCACCGTCACGACCCCAGCCGCGACCAGCAAACCCACTCGTATTGCACGTCCCATTCGAATGCCTCCCATGAGCAGAAGATATTACACGTTCCCGGGATAAGATTGGCTGTCTGGCCAGCTGAGGTAACCGAATGCGCGCACTGACACTCGCCCTGTTCACGTCCCTACTTGGCGCCCCGCTCCTGGCGCAAGCCCCGCCCCCGCCGGTGGTGGCCGAAGTCACCGCGACCGCCATTCCGGGCGTGATCGCCGCCGGCACCAAGGTCGAGGTTATCAAGGGCGGGTTTTCTGGCACCGAGGGCCCCATCGGCATGGCCGATGGCAGCGTCCTGTTCACCGAAACCCAAGCCAACCGCATCACGCGGATCGACCAGGACAACAACCTCACGACCTTCCTCGAGAACACCAACGGCTCCAACGGCCTCGCCTTCGACGCCAAGGGCCGCCTGATTTCGGTGCAGACCACGCCCGGCAAGACGCTGATCGGCGTGATTTACCCCACGGGCCAGGCGGCCACGCTGTCGGACAACTTCGATGGCAAGCCCTACGGCCGGCCCAACGACCTGGTGGTCGACAGGAAGGGCGGCGTGTATTTCTCTGAGCCGGGACCGAACGCGACACCCGGACAACCGCCACCGACGCCACCGCTGACGCCCGCGGTCTATTACGTGCCGGCCGGCGGCAAGTCGATGCGCATCGCGGAAGGCATTGCCCGCCCCAACGGCATTCAGCTCAGCCCCGATGAGAAGACGCTGTACGTGAACGACACATCGGGGGAGTACCTACTGGCCTTCGAGATCAAGCCCGACGGCTCGCTCGGCAACCGCCGCAACTTCGCGAAGTACCCGACGGTGACCCAGCCGGCCGCAGGTGGATTCAACAGCGGTGCCGACGGCCTGGCGATCGACAACAATGGCCGCGTCTACGTGGTGTCGCTCGGCGGCGTCCACGTGTTCAGCCCGACGGGTGACTTGCTCGGCACCATTCCCGTGTCGCTGCAGGCGCAGAACATCGCCTTTGCGGGCGCCGACAAGAAGACGCTGTACATCGTCGGCCGCGGCGCCGCCTTCAAGGTCCGCCTGCTCGCCGAAGGATACAAGGGGCGCGCGAAGTAACTGGCGCGCGTGCCAGGAGGGCGGCACGTCAGAGAGTGCCAGGAGGGCAGCACTTCAGTGCTGCCGGAGACAAACATATGCCGATGTTCGAATACGCCTGCAAGTCGTGCGGAAAAGAATTTGAAGTGCTGGTGCGCCCGAACACCGCGGCACCGTCGTGCCCGGCGTGCCAGGGCAGCGAGCTCGACAAACTGATCTCGATTCCGGCGGTCAAGTCCGAGTCGACGCACGCCCTGGCGCTCGGCGCCGCCAAGAAACGCGACGCCGGTCAAGCGAATCACAACGCGCGCGTGCAGCGCGAATACGAACTGCATCACAACGACTAACCCCCAACCCTTGATAGGATTTCCACGCGATGGCTCTTCCGACCGCGACTGGCACGGCGCCGTGCCCCGAATGCTTTGCTGACGTCACCCTCTCCAAGGTGATGCAGAACGAAATCACCCAGTGCCCCGGCTGCGGCGCCGAGCTCGAGATTACTGCACTCGAGCCGCTGACGCTGGCGCTGGCGCCCCAAGAAGAAGAGGACTGGGGTGAGTAACGTGAAAGTCGGGGTCCTTTACAGCCGCGTTCGCGTTGAAGAGAAGCTGCTGTTCGAGGCGTTCGAAAAGCGCGGCGTCTCACTCGATTTGATCGACGATCAGAATCTGATCTTCGACATCACCGATGTCGACAATCACCCTTTCAAGGAATACGACGTCATCGTCGAGCG
>CAMBHC010000038.1 GCA_945866285.1 Candidatus Sulfopaludibacter sp. SbA3
GTTCACGAAGTTGGCAGCGTCGCCGACGATCATTCCGCCGTCGAAATGCAGCTGCGGCTGCGTGTTCCAGCCACCCTCGGGCAACGCCTTCGCGCCATAGCGGACGATGGTGCCGCCGTCGAGGATGCCGCTGATGAACGGGTGGCGCTTGAAGTGCTGGAAGGCCGCATGCGGATCGAACAGCGGATCCTTGTAGTCGAGCCCGACGACGAAGCCGATCGAGATACGGCCGTCGGGCATCGCGTAGAGCCAACTGCCACCAAACTCCTCGTCGCGCAGCGGATAACCCAGCGTGTGAATCACGGTGCCGGGCGCGAGACGATCCTTGGGGATGTCCCACAGCTCCTTGATGCCAATCGCGAACTGCGCGGGCTCGGAATCTGCCGACAGGTGCAACGTCTGAATGAGCTGCTTGGTCAGGTGTCCGCGCGGACCGTCGGCAAAGATCGTGACCTTGGCGTGGATGTCGGCTCCGGGCTCGAACGCGCCCTTGGGCTTGCCGTCCTTGCCAAGGCCGCGATCACCGGTGCGCACGCCAATCACGCGGTCGCCATCAAACAGGACCGTCTGTCCAGGGAAGCCCATGAACAGGTCGACGCCCTCGGCCTCCACCTGCTCGGCCAACCACTTGGCGAACTGGTTGAGCGAGATGATGTAGTTGCCGTGATTCTGGAACGGCGGCGGCGTGATCGGCAGCCGGAACTTGCTCTCAGGCGTCAGGAAGTAGATGTTGTCCTGAAGCACTTCCTGGGCGAGCGGCGCGCCCTTGGCGACGAAGTCGGGAATCAGGTCACGCAGCGTCGACGGATCGAGGAGTGCGCCCGATAACTGGTGCTGGCCGGCATTGGCGGCCTTCTCGATGACGGCAATCGCCAGCGGTTCGCCGCCCTTCTGCTTCTGGAGTTGCGCGAGCCGCAGCGCCGCGGACAGGCCGCCCGGCCCGCCGCCGACGATCAGGATGTCGACTTCAAGCGTCTCGCGCTGAGCCATCAGCCCTTCTGGAGTTCCGCGATGATCGCGGGCGCCAGCTCGAACAGGTCGCCCTGGATGCCGTAGTCGGCCACTTCGAAGATCGGCGCGTCGGCGTCCTTGTTGATGGCCACGATGACGCGCGAACCCTTCATGCCGACGAGATGCTGCATGGCGCCCGAGATGCCGAGCGCCACATACAATTTCGGCGCCACGGTCTGGCCCGAGCTGCCGATCTGCCGCTCCATGGGCAGCCAGCCGTTGTCGCAAATCGGCCGCGAGGCCGCGAGCTCCGCCCCAAAGGCCTTGGCGAGCTGTTCGGCGATGGCGATGTTCTCCACCGTCTTGATGCCGCGACCCACCGAGACAATGCGCTCAGCCTGCGACAGATCCACCGCCTGCTTGGCTTCCTGGAACGGCGCCTCTGGCTTCTGCCGAATTTTCGATTCGTCGATGCTCACGCTCGCCGCTGCGATCGGTGCCGCCGCGCTGCCCTTCACTGCTGCATCGGCGCGATACGCACCAATCTGGAGGCTGATCAGGAACGGGCCCTCACCCTGCGGCACGACATCGGCGACCAGCTTGCCCTGGAACATGGGCCGCGCGAACGCGGTGGCGCCGCCAACTGCCCGGATGGCAATCACGTCGGTGACCAGTGCCCGGTCCATCCGAGTCGCCAGGGTCGGCGAGAAGTCGCGCGTCTGGTAGGTATGTGAAAAGAACACGTAGGTGGGCGCGACCTGCGCAATGACCTGCTGCAGGGCCTGGACGAAGCCATCGGGTGTGTAGACCGCGAGGGCCGGGCTTTCGACCGTCAGCACTTCGGCAACGGCCGCCTGCGCGAGCTCTGCGGCCACGGCCGAGACGCTCTGGCCGGCCACCGCCACCTTGATGGGCATGGCGCCGCCCGCCAGGTGCTGCGCCGCGGCAATCACTTCCCAACTGGCGCGATTGAGCTTGCCGTTCTGCTGCTCAGCGATGACCAGAATCACAGGACCCTCGCTTCTTCGCGCAGCCGCTTGACCAGTTCTTTGGCGGCCTCGGACGGCGAGCCGCCAATCATCACGGTCTGCTTCGATTTCTGCGGGGCGCTCATGGCCACCACCTTCAACCGCGGCGACAGGCCCGCGGGCGCGGCCACCTTGGTAATTTCCTTCTTCTTCGCCGCCATGATGCCCTTCAGCGTGGCATAGCGCAGCTGGTTGATGCCGCTCTGGATGGTCAGCAGCGCCGGCAGCGCCATGGTGACGTGCTGGAACCAGCCGCCTTCGAGTTCGCGCTTTACCTTCAGCGAGGTGTCGGTGACCTGGACCTCCATGATGATGGTCGAGTGCGGAATGCCAAGCTTCTCGGCCAGCACGGGGCCGAACTGCGCGTGGCCCTGATCGTCTGACTGCAAGCCGGTGAGAATCAGGTCGAACTTCTGCTCGGCCATGGCCGGGGCCAGCGCCGCGGCGGCCGTGAATGCGTCGGCGGCCCCCAACGCATCATCTTCCACGTGCAGCGCGCGATCGGCGCCGCGGGCCAGGGCCTCGCGAATCACCTGCTGGACGCGGGCCGGGCCGGCCGAACACACGACCACTTCGCCGCCATGCTTCTCCCGGAGGCGCAGGCTCTCTTCGAGCGCATAGGCGTCCGGTTCGTTCATCTCGTAGCTGACATCCTGGTCGCGGACCCACGTCTTGTCGTCGTTCAGACGCGGCTGCCACTCACGGGTAGGCACTTGCTTGATGCAGACGGCGATTTTCATAGTCTTGAAGGCTTGGGGTCTTGAGGGCTTGGGCCGCCTTTCTTCAAGCCCCCAAGTCCCCAGGGCCCCAGGCCCTACTCCTCAAATCTCTTCATCAGTAACGCGCCGTTGGTCCCGCCGAAACCGAACGAGTTCGACAGCGCGTAATCGATCTTCATGGGTCGCGCCGTGTGGGGCACGTAATCGAGGTCACAGCCCTCGTCGGCATGTTCGAGATTGATGGTCGGCGCCGCAATCTGGTGACGGATCGACAGCGCGGTAATGCCCGCCTCGAGTCCGCCGGCCGCGCCCAGCAAGTGACCGGTCATCGACTTGGTCGATGAAATGGCCAGCTTGTAGGCATGCTCGCCGAACACGCGCTTGATCGCCGTGGTCTCAATGCGATCGTTGTGCGGCGTCGAGGTGCCGTGCGCGTTGACGTAGTCAACCTGATCGGGACGGATACCGGCCGACGCGATCGCCGCGTTCATCACGCGGAAGGCGCCATCGCCGTTCTCAGATGGCGCGGTCATGTGATACGCGTCACCGGACATGCCATAGCCGACCATCTCGGCGTAAATCGTCGCGCCGCGGCGCTTGGCGAACTCGAGTTCCTCGAGCACCACCATGCCGGCGCCTTCGCCCAGCACGAAGCCGTCGCGGTCCTTCTCGAACGGACGGCTCGCGCGCGACGGATCGTCGTTGCGCGTCGACAAGGCGCGCAGCGCGCCAAAACCGCCAACCCCCATCGGACACACCGCCGCTTCAGCGCCGCCCGCGATCATGGCGTCGGCCGCGCCGCGCTTGATGATCTCGAACGAGTCACCGATCGCGTGCGCCGACGCCGTGCACGCGGTGCAGGTCGCCAGGTTGGGGCCCTTCGCGCCGAAGCGAATCGACACCTGCCCCGCCGCCAGATTAATGATGGAGGACGGGATGAAGAACGGCGAGATCTTGCGCGGCCCACCTGCGAGGTAGGCCTCGTGCTCCCGTTCGATGGTGGTAAACCCGCCGATGCCCGATCCAATGAACACGCCGATGCGGTCCGCGAAGTCGGGCGTGACCGTCAGTCGCGCATCCTCCATCGCGAATTGCGACGCCGCGACCGCGAACTGAATGAAGATATCCATCTTCTTCAGCTCTTTCTTCTCGATGAACTGTAGCGGGTCGAAGTTCTTCACTTCACCCGCAAACCGCGTCGAGAAGGCCGCCGCGTCAAAACGCGTAATCGGGCCAATGCCGCTGGTACCCGCGCGAAGCGCGTCCCAGTTTGCCTGCGTGCCCATGCCTACCGGCGACACCAGGCCCACGCCGGTCACTACCACTCGCCTGCTCACTTGACCTCCGAACGAAACGGCACCCCACGACGGGGTGCCTTCACTGGTCGCGTGCTACTTCTTCTTGGCGTGCGACTCGATGTAGTCGACCGCTTCCTTGACGCGCGTGATCTTCTCCGCATCATCGTCAGGGATTTCGATACCAAACTCTTCCTCGAACGCCATCACGAGCTCGACGGTGTCGAGCGAGTCGGCTCCCAGGTCGTCAACGAACGAAGCATCTGGCGTGACTTCTTCCTCGTCCACACCCAACTGCTCCACGATAATGCTCTTCACCTTGTCGGCAACGGCCACGAGTCCCTCCTACATGTACATCCCGCCATTGACGGCGAGAACTTGACCAGTAATATACGCCGCTTCGTCCGATGCCAGGAAGCCGACGGCCGCCGCAATGTCATCCGGAGAGCCCAGGCGGCCCAGCGGTATCTGCGATGACCAGTCGTTCTTGGCATCTGCGGTGATCGCGCGCGTCATGTCGGTCTCGACCAACCCTGGCGCCACCACATTCACCGTCACCTGGCGCGACGCGACTTCACGCGCCAGGGCCTTGCAAAATCCGATCAATCCGGCCTTTGACGCCGCGTAGTTCGCTTGCCCGGCGTTCCCCATCTGCCCGACCACCGAGCTGATGGCCACAATCCGGCCAGCGCGCTGCTTGATCATCGGCTTGAGCGCCGCCTGGCACAGCGTGAACGCCGCCGTCAGGTTGGTCGCCAGCACGTCATCCCAGTCGGCGCGTTTCATCCGCAGCATCAACTGGTCGCGGGTAATCCCGGCGTTGCTGACGAGGATGTCGAGGCGGCCATGGGTTTCGACCGTGCCCTTGACCAAGGCCTCGACCGCCGCCGCATCGGTCACGTCTGCGCTGTGCGCCAACGCCACCCCACCGCTGGCGGTGATCTCCGCCGCGGTGGCCTCGGCATTCGCGCCGCGCGCCACGCACACCACGGTCGCGCCGCCGGCGGCCAGGCGCAGCGCAATGGCTCGCCCGATGCCGCGGGAGGCACCCGTCACAATCGCAATCTTGCCGTCGAACTGTCTCAGAGCAGTGCCTCGATCGCCACCAGGTCATCAGGACCTTCGACGTTCAGAATGGTCGCGCCCGGGACGATCTTCTTCACCAAACCGCTCAGGACTTTCCCGGGACCTACTTCAACATATCGGGTGACGCCTTCCGACGCAAGGCGTTGGATGACGTTTTCCCACCGCACCGGCGATGATACCTGCTTGATCAGGGCTTCGATGCTGTCAGCAGCGGTCCGTTTCGGTTCGGCGTCCACGTTCGCGACTACCGGCACGCGCGGGTCGCGTGACGAAGCGGCGCGCAGTTCCGGCGCCAGCCGCTCTTCGGCGGGCTTCATCAACGCGCAGTGGAACGGGGCGCTCACCGGCAACGGAATGGCCCGCTTGGCGCCCAACTGCTTCGCATACTCGCTGGCCCGCGCAACCGCAGCCGCCGAGCCGGCGATGACGATCTGGCCGGGGCTGTTGATATTGGCCGGGCTCACCACGTCGCCCTGCGCCGCCTCGAGACAGGCTTGCGTGACGCCCGCCTCATCGAGGCCAAGAATGGCGGCCATCGCGCCCTGCCCGACCGGCACGGCTTCCTGCATGTAGCGGCCGCGATGGCGAACCAGGCGCACCGCATCGGCAAACGCCAGCGTGCCCGCCGCGACGTGCGCTGAGTACTCGCCCAGGCTGTGGCCCGCGAAAAACGACGGCGACAGGCCGCGCTCGCTCAGCAAACGCCACACGGCGACGCTCATGGTCAGGATCGCGGGCTGGGTGTTGGCGGTCAGGGTCAACTGCTCCGAGGGACCGTTGAAAATGAGGCCACTCAGGGACTCACCGAGCGCGGCATCGGCTTCGGCAAAGGTCTGCGCGCAAATCGGAAACTGGTCGGCCAGGGCCTTGCCCATGCCGACCGCTTGTGAGCCTTGGCCGGGGAAGATGCAAGCAATCATGACTGTGTCACCGCGCAGGTTGCCATTTCGTGTCGCACTCGCTCCACCATGCGCTGGTCCGCCATGCGCGACGCCATGGCCACCGCATTGCGAACCGCCTTCACCGACGAGCGTCCGTGCCCGACGATGCATAGGCCGGCGACGCCGAGGAGCGGGGCACCGCCAAACTCCGAATAGTCCACGCGCTTGCGGAACCGCCGGAACGCCCGTCGCGAGAGCAGGTAGCCCATCTGGCTCGAGAACGTGCTCTGCAGTTCTTCCCCGAGCAGCTCTTCCACCATCTCGACCAGGCCTTCGCTCAGCTTCAATGCCACGTTGCCGGTGAAGCCGTCGCAGACAATCACGTCGGCGTCGCCGGAGAAGATGCTGCGCGCTTCGACGTTCCCGACAAAATCCAGCGCCGAGGCCTTGATCAACTGATGCGCCTCGCGCGTCAGGTTATTGCCCTTCGTTGCTTCCTCACCAGTCGACAGCAAGCCGATGCGCGGTCGTGCCACGCCCAGTCCGAGCTTCGCGTAGACCGCCCCCATGTGGGCGAACTGCAGCAAGTGCACCGGCCGGCACGCCACGGTCGCGCCCACATCCAGCAACACCGCCGACCCCTGCCGCGTCGGCACGGTCGGCGCCAGCGCCGGACGGTCGACGCCGGGCAACATCCCGAACGCGGCGTGAGCGGCGACGACGCACGCCCCGGTATGGCCGGCACTGAACAACGCCGCGGCCTCCCCCGACGCCACCCACTCGGCCGCGACCCGGATCGAGGCCTTCGGCTTGCGGCGCAAGGCCTGAGCCGGCGACTCGGACATGTCGATCACGTCTGGCGCGTCAATGACGCGCACATCCAGTGACTCGACGTCAGGATGGCGTTGGAGCTCGGCGTTGATCTCGCCGGAGCGGCCGACCAGATCGATGCCCAGGCCGAGATAGCGCGCAGCCGCCAAGGCGCCATCGACTGGGCGCCCTGGAGCATGATCGCCGCCCATCGCGTCAACCGCGATGCGCATGGGATTCAGCTGGTCAGCGGGTCTAACGGCCGCCACCATCGGGAGCGGCCGGACACCGCATTAATCGTTATTGACTGGACGCACCTGGCGCGCGCGGTAGAAACCGCAGTACGCGCACACGCGGTGAGCGGCCTTCGGCTCGCTGCACTGCGGGCACAGGCCGGGCGTGGTGGCCTTGAGCGCGTCGTGAGTGCGGCGCTTACGGCCGCGGGTCTTGGAGTGTCTGCGTTTTGGATTAGGCATCGTCGTGCTTTCGCTTCGTAATCAACGTCTTCAAAACATCCATCCGGGTATCTTCCATCTGCGGATTGCAATCGCAGGCGGCGAGATTCCGGCTGGTCCCACATTGCGGGCAAATCCCCTTGCATGCCGGTGTGCACAGCGGCTTCATCGGCAACGCCAGGTAGAACTGCTCCCGCAACAACTCGATCAGGTCGATCTGGTCGTCTCGATAGTACGTAATCGAAACGTCGTCATCCTCGACTTCGGTTTCCTCGTCTTCGGCCTTCTCGGCATCCACCAGCGTGGCGGGTAGAAACCGGAGGTCAAATGCGCGGTCGACCGGCAACACAAATGGTTCGAGACACCGGCTGCAGTCCAGCACGAGCTCGGTCTTAACGGTGCCCACCAGCCGATACCGGTCGTGATCCTTATGGATCGTGAGCCGGAGGTCGACCGGGATGTTCACCCGATACTCATCGCCCTCCCCCGGCAGGTCAGCCGGTTCAAAGACCTTGGCAATCTCGGTCTCGGCCAGACGAATATGGGAAAGTTCGACTCGCATCTATCTCTTGCTGGTCCGGCTAAAGCCGGGCCCTATATGTACTTCCGGGAATTTCTCCGGCGTACAAGACTGTTCAGTATACCACGCTCGGGCCGACCCAGGGCTTGGGGATAAACAGGCGCTCGAAGAGGTTGACCGCGAACCGGTCGGTCATGCCGGCGACGAAGTCCTGGGCAGCCACGTCCACCCCTTCGGCGGCGATGGTCCGGACGTCCAGGAACTCCTCGGGGCGCTGCTGGACCTTCTCCCACAACCCGCCCAGGATGCCAGACGCCTTGCCGAACTCGGCCGTGGCCGTCTGGTTTTCGTACACCGCATCGAACAGGTAGCTCCGCAGGTCCACCAGGGCGGTCAGCACGGGTTCGCTCATGCGAACTTCAGTCAGGCCGCCATCGAGGGTTTGATGCACGACGTCGGTGACCAGCCGGCCAATGCGCTCGGACGACGAATGTCCCAGCACGTCGGTGGCCCCCTTCGGCAGGCTGGCCTCAGAAATAATTCCCGCCCGGACGGCATCGTCGATGTCGTGGTTCACGTAGGCCGAGATGTCGGCCACGCGAGCCACCTGCCCCTCGATGGTGCTGGCGCGGTGCTCAGGCGGCGCCCCGACCGGCATGCCGTGCTTGCCCTTGGAGTGACGGGCAATGCCGTCGCGCACTTCCCAGGTCAAGTTCAGGCCTTCGCGATCGTTCTCGAGCACATCGACAATGCGCAGGCTCTGCTCGTAGTGGTTGAAGCCGCCCGGCACCAGTGAACTGAGAACCCGTTCGCCGGCATGGCCGAACGGCGTGTGCCCCAGGTCGTGGCCCAGTGCAATGGCCTCGGTCAACTCTTCGTTGAGCTGCAGCACCTTCGCAACGGTGCGGGCGATTTGCGCCACTTCCAGGGTGTGCGTCAGGCGAGTGCGGTAGTGATCGCCGGTCGGCGAAAAGAACACCTGCGTCTTGTGCTTGAGCCGCCGGAAGGCCTTGGTGTGGACAATCCGGTCGCGATCGCGCTGAAAGGCCGGTCGAATCGGATCCTCGGTTTCAGGACGGACACGGCCCTTGCTGGATGCGCTCTTCGACGCCTGCGGCGCCAACGCGTCGCGCTCACGCGCTTCCAGTTGTTCGCGAATCACCGGGCGGCCCACACTTGTCATCTCCCTATTGTAAGCGTCCGGCTCCAGCCGGCCCCTCAGAACCGGACCATGCCTGCCAAGAAGCTGGTGCCATGCGTCAGCGGTCCCACGCCGAACACCTCGGCCAGCGTCTGCGCCACGTCGGCGAACGTCGCGCGCGTGCCCAAGTCGACCCCGGCGCGCACCCCGGCGCCGCACAGCAGCACCGGCACGTATTCGCGCGCGTGGTCGGTGCCGGGGGTCGTCGGATCGTTGCCGTGATCGGCCGTCACGATCAGCAGGTCGTCTGGGCGCAATCGCGGCAGCAACCTGGCCAGGCGCGCGTCAAACCGATCGAGATTGGCACCGTAGCCGGCGGTATCGTTGCGATGACCGTAAAGCGTGTCGAAGTCCACCAGGTTGGCGAAGATCAAGCCGCGTTCCTGCGTCGCCATGAGCGCATCGACGCGGTCCATGCCATCGGCGTCACTCTTGGTCGGATGCGATTCGGAAATCCCGTGGCCGGCAAACAGGTCGGCGACCTTCCCCACCGACGTGACCTGGTGGCCCGCGGCGGTCATCCGGTCGAGCAAGGTCTCGGCGACCGGCGGCATCGCGTAATCGTGGCGATTGGACGTGCGCGCGAACGAGCCGGGCTGGCCGATGAACGGCCGGGCGATCACCCGGCCGAGCCCCAGGCCGCGCACCGCGAGGTCATACGCCGCATCGCACCATTCATAGAGCGTCGGCACCGGCACAATCGCCTCATGCGCGGCGATCTGGAACACGCTGTCAGCCGAGGTGTAGACGATCGGAAACCCGGTCTCCATGTGCTGGGGACCGAGCTCGTCGATGATGGCCGTGCCCGAGGCCACCACGTTACCGATCGACGGACGGCCAATGCGCTGTTCGAATGCCTGGATCAATTCCGGGGAGAACCCGTTCGGAAACGTCGGGAACGGGCGGTCGAGCACGATGCCCATCAACTCCCAGTGGCCGGTGACCGAATCCTTGCCGGCCGACCGCTCCGCCATGCGGCCGAACGCGCCGGCGGGAGTCACGACCGGGCTGGCACCCGGCAATGCGACAAGGCGACCAAGGCCCAGGCTGACGAGCGTGGGAATGTGCAGCGGCACCGTCGCCGCGATATTGCCGAGGGTGTTGCTGCCTTGATCCTCATACAGCGCGGCATCGGGCAACTCGCCGATGCCGACACTGTCGAGGACGATGACGATAGCGCGCGCGAACACGCGTCAGGGATGGTGAGACGAGAAGTAGTTCGGGACGCTACGCGGCGTCCGAATGGTGGCAATGGCGTGCTTGAAGATCAGGTGATCCATGCCCGCATGCTCAACGATCAGCGCAAACCGGTCAAAGTTCTTGATCCGCGCTTCGAACTCGCGGCCATCGAGCAGGTGGACGGTGACGGGTAGTTTTTCGCGACGAGCATAATTCAGGAACACGTCCTGAATGTTAGGCGCGCCGGTCTTGGCCTCAGGTATCGGCGACATTTTTCCCGTCCTTCAACAGGTCCCGCGCGGCCAGCATCGCAACTACGCTGTCCTGCACTTCGGCGTGAGTGCCGGGACCATCGAACCACACAAGATTAGGCTCTTTTCGGAACCAGATCAACTGTCGACGGGCATATCGGCGGTTCTCTTGCGCAATCAAGGCGCGAGTCGCGGCCTCGTCTCGAAGCCCCTGAAGGTGCTCCATCGCCTGCCGGTAGACCAGGCCGCCGAACGGACGCGCCGCTCGGGGCACGCCGCCCGCAAGCAGCCCGCGGATCTCATCCAGCAGGCCCGCGTCGAACTGTGCATCCACCCGCGTGGTCAGCCGTTCCGACAGCCATGCCGCCGGCATCCGCAACCCGATCGGGATCACCTGCACATCAGGACCGAGCAGCGACGCCGTTTCATCGAAGTGAGCGGTCAGCGGACGACCGGTGAGGAAATACACCTCAAGTGCCCGCACCAACCGCTTCAAGTCCCGCGGCATGATCCGTGCGGCCGACGGAGGGTCAACTCGCGCCACCAGGCGATGCAGCCGCTCGACCCCTCGCTTGGCGGCAATAGCTTCAAGCCGGGCCCTCAGTGGCGCGTCGGCCGCCGGCCCCGGAAACAAGCCGCGGGTCAGCGCCCGGTAATAGAACCCCGATCCGCCCACCAGGATCGGCACCAGCCCCCGCGCGTGGATGTCGCGGATCGCCGCCGTCGCATCGCGCGCGAACTGCGCGGCGGTGTATTCGTCGGTTGGGTCGGCGATGTCGATCAGGTGATGCGGAATGCCCAGGCGTTCGGCTACCGGCACCTTGTCAGTACCGATGTCGAAACCGCGATACACCGCCGTCGAATCGCAGTTGAGGACCTCCCCACCCAGGCGTCCGGCCAGCGCGATGCCGAGGGCGCTCTTACCGGTAGCGGTGGGTCCGAGGACGGCGATGAGTGGTTTCACTGGTATCGGCACCCCATGAAGGGGCGCCCGACTGGCCCTACTGGCCTGGGGGATTTTCGTTGTAGTAGAACGTGACGGTAAAAAACGCCTTATCGTCCGGATACTCCGGCGGCAAGGCCGTCGTCGGACTCGAGGCCAGCAGCGCGTTGACGGCGGAGATGTTGAACGATTCGATCTCCGATGGCCGGACCACCGTGACATCCGTGAGCGCGCCGTTGCGGTGCACGTTGAAGGTGACCACGACACGTCCGCGCATGGTCTGGGCCGCCATCGGCACAAACCAGTTACGGCGGACCTGCGAAATGAAGCGGCGAACCCACGGTCCGAACTCGACCCCCTTGGTGTCGAACTGCAGCGGCCCGAACTCCTGCGCCTGTCCCTTCTGATTGTTGAACGAGTCGTTCTGGACGTACTTCTGGAGGTTCTTCAGCGCGTCTCCGAGCGAGCCACCGGCCGGCGGCTGCACCTGCGGACGCTGCATCATCGCCATTTGCGGATTGGTGCGCGGATCGCTCATCGTCGGCGTCTCGACCGCGGGCGCGGGCGGTGCCGGCTGCGGCGCGGGACCATCGCCGCGCATCTTCTCATCGGGCGTGGCTTCAACCCGCTCCGTTGAGTTACCACGCGCGGCCGGCAACGGGTTGGTCATCTCCGGCATCTTGTCCGGCGTCCGCGCGCTGCGGTCGACGTCAGACATCTCGACACGTTCCGGCTGCCGCGTCGCCGGCAGGTCCATCTTGGGCTGCACGAACACGAACGTCGGCTGGTTCTCGGCACGCTGCGGCGGCGGGACCGCCTGCGCGTCCTCGGACCGCTGGGGCAGATACTGCGGCAGGAACAACAAGGCGAGGATGACTGCGGTGTGAACAAACACCGATACGGCGACGCCATCGCGCCGTTTGATTGCGGACCCAACCGGGTCGATGTCTCGGTAACGATCATCGAAGTCGAAGTACATCAGTAAGTTAGAGAATTATACAGGGCTTGGGGACTTGCGGGCTTGGGGACTTGGGGCGTCGACCACGGCAAGACCCCAGGACCCCAGGCCCCCAAGACCTTACGTCTTTTGACCCGTATAGAGATAGACGGCGCCAAACATGAATGGCCGTGCCTCAACGTGGGAAAAACCTGCGGCAGACAAGATTCCAGTGAACTGGTCGCCGTATGGGAAGGCACCGATGGACTCAGGGAGGTAGGAATAGGCCGCGTCGTGGCGTGACACGGCGCGCCCGATCCGCGGCAGGATATTCCGCGAATACCACTGGTAGATCGGCCCAAACACCGGCGAGCTCGGCGTGCCGAACTCCAGAATCGCCAGCCGGCCTCCCGGACGAAGCACCCGTACCAGCTCCCGGCATGCCACTTCCGGCTGCTGGACGTTGCGAATGCCAAAAGCAATCGTCGCGGCATCCACCGAGCCGCTCGCCACCGGCAGGTTCATGGCATCGCCACGAATCAGCTGGACCCGGTTCGACAAGTCAACCTGCTTCACTTTCACGAGACCGTGCGAAAGCATGGCGCCAGAGAAATCGACGCCGACGACGCGGGCCGCGCCGGTCGCCTTGCGGGCCGCGCCGAGCGCGACATCCGCGGTGCCGGTGCAGACATCGAGCAGCCGCTCGCGCCCCGTCAGCTTGAGCGAGGCAATCGCGTGATGCCGCCAGTAGCGGTCCACGCCACCCGACAGCACCGTGTTCAACAGGTCATAGCGGCCGGCGATCGCGTCGAACATGCCCGCAATCTTCGCGGGCGACTTGTCCACGTTCGCGCCCTGCGCTTCACTCTTCGCGTCTCGCGCGATGGTGGACGGGTCGTTAGCCGACATACAACGCTGCCCCAGTCGTCAGGAAATACAAGATGCCCACCCACCCATTCA
>CAMBHC010000039.1 GCA_945866285.1 Candidatus Sulfopaludibacter sp. SbA3
CCGTCACGTTTGATGCGTCGCACGACAGCGCTCCGGCGAGCTGCCCCATGGGCATCGCGCGATCCGGCTCAATCAGGTTGATCAGGTGGCACTGCGCGGGCGACAGCTCCAGTTCGGCAGCCATGGCCGGCAGGCTGGCCCGCTGCGTGAACGAGAACTGTACCAGGAGCTGCCACGCTTCACAGGCGACAGGGTTCTTGGGCTTCGCGCACATCGCCGTCAGTATAGTTCATCCCCTCAATAGTTGACATCATCAAGTAATTGGCGTAGGGTGGAAAACATGACCTCCTACAAACTGATCTCCCTCGACGAAACCGTGGTGTTCCCGGGCATGCCGGTGACCCTGTCCGTCGACCCCGGCACCGACGAGCGCATCCTGCTGCTGCCCAAGCGCGGGCGTGAATACGCCACGGTTGGCGTGGTCGCCGAAGTCACTGAGCGCGTGAAGCTCCCCGGACGCGGGTTTGCCGTGTCGCTCATGGGCCTGCACCGCGCCGTGCCCGGCGCCGCCAGCACCGACCGGGACGGGCACCTGCGGATCGAGGTAGACGAACGAGGCGAAGTCACACCGCCGGCGACCCTCACCGCCGAACTCGAACGCGAGTACCGCGCCGTGGTTGAAGAACTACTGCAGCTGCGTGGTGACGATGGGCGGATCAGCGCGTTCTTGCGGTCGATCACCGGCGCCAGCGCCCTGGCCGACACCGCCGGCTACTCCCCCGACCTGAGCATGGACCAGAAGATCGACTTGCTCGAGACGCTCGATGTGGTCGAACGGCTGACGCTCGCTGTGCGCCTGCAGAAGGAACGACTCACGGAACTGCAACTGCGCAAACGCATCCGCGAGGATGTCGACTCCGGCGCGCAGAAGCAGCAGCGCGAGTATTTCCTGAACCGGCAGATGGACGCCATCCGCAAGGAGCTGGGCCAGAACGAAGCCTCGGTCGCCGAGGAGTATCGCAAGAAGATCGCCGCCGCCGGCATGCCGGAGAAGATCCAGCAGCAGGCCGAGCGCGAGCTATCTCGGTTCGAGCGCATGGGCGACTCCAACGCCGAAGCGTCGATGATTCGCACCTATCTCGACTGGCTGCTCGCCGTGCCGTGGTCGACGCGGTCTGAGGAACGTCTTGATCCGACCTACGCGCGTGAGGTGCTTGATGCGGATCACGCCGGCCTGGACGAGGTGAAGTCGCGCATCACCGAATACCTGGCCGTGCGCAAGCTGCGCGCTGATCGCGGCCTGCCGGATGACAAGCGGTCCGGCGCCATCCTCACGCTGGTCGGACCTCCGGGCACCGGCAAGACCTCCATCGGCGAATCGATCGCGCGAGCGACGGGGCGCAAGTTCGTGCGCATGTCGCTTGGCGGCGTTCGCGATGAAGCGGAGATCCGCGGCCATCGGCGTACCTACATCGGCGCGCTGCCCGGCCGCCTGGTCCGTGCCCTGCGCGACGCCGGCACCATGAACCCGGTGATCATGCTGGACGAAGTGGACAAGCTCGGTGCCGACTGGCGGGGAGACCCGTCGGCCGCGTTGCTGGAAGTGCTCGACCCGGCGCAGAACCACGCCTTCGGCGATCACTACCTGGACGTCGAGATCGATCTGTCGCAGGTGCTGTTCATTGCCACGGCGAACGTGGCTGACCGGATCCCTGGTCCGCTGCTGGATCGCATGGAGGTGATCCCCTTCGATGGCTACACCGTCGACGAGAAGGTCTCGATCGCGCGCGGCTATCTCTGGCCGCGCCAGGTCGAACGCAACGGCCTCGTCGCAGACGATGTGACGACGACCGATGACGTGCTGCGTTTGGTGGTGAGCGAATACACCCGCGAAGCCGGCGTCCGTCAGCTCGAACGCGAAATCGGCACCCTGCTGCGCAAGACCGCGGCAACGGTGGCGACCGCACCCCCCGCCACGCCCGTGGTGATCGACGCGGCCGCGGTGCGGCGCGCGTTGGGCCGCCAGAAGGTATTCCACGAAGTGGCCGCGCGCACCGCGACCCCGGGCGTGGCCACGGGCCTGGCGGTCACCGGCGTTGGTGGCGACGTGCTGTTCGTCGAGGCGGCCTCCATGGCCGGCTCTGGCGGGCTCGTGCTCACTGGACAGCTCGGTGACGTGATGAAGGAATCAGCGCGCATTGCGCTGACCTACGTGCGCAGCCATGCTGCGCCGTTGGGTATTCCGGACGAAGCGTTCTCGGGCAAGGAGTTCCACCTCCATGTGCCGGCCGGCGCCGTGCCCAAGGACGGTCCCAGTGCAGGCGTCACCATGGTGACGGCCCTCGTATCGCTGCTGTCGGGACGGCCGGTGAAGAGCACGGTCGGCATGACCGGCGAAGTGACACTCCAGGGGAGGGTGCTGCCCATTGGCGGGTTGAAGCAAAAGGTGCTGGCGGCGCACGCCGCAGGGCTCACCGAGGTGATTCTGCCGGCGCGCAACGCGCCCGACCTGGATGACGTGCCGGCCGACGTGCGCGAGCACATGCGCTTCCACGCGGTGAGCACGATCGACGAGGTGTTAGCGCTCGCCCTGGAGCCAGCGGTGCTGGCCCAGGCGGCCTGACACGTCAGAAGCGCTTGGTATAGACCGCCTTCGCCGCCCCTCGGCGGTCAAGGGTCTTGAAGCCCATCGTCGGATCGGACGGGTCGAGCCAGTTCTGTGTGTAGACGAAGAAGATGTCGTTGCCGGGCGTGAGGATCCACCGGAAGCGAGACTGCCAGCCAAGGATCCGGCTCACCGAGTCGAACTGGATGTTGTTGACCAGATACATGAACGGGCTGAACTGGGTGTCGGCCACCATCCGGTACAGCTTCGTCTGAAAGCTCCCCTCGGCCAGGTTCACGTCGTTGAACTCGTATGAGAGGTTCACCGTGACGCCGGGCCGCGGGCGCAGTCCCATGCCGACGCTGGCCTCCAGGCGGTCGCCCGAGTAGAACGTGCCCCACTCCAGCCGCGGCTGGACCGAGACGATGCGCTTGTTGGCCGTGTTGGCTGACAGTGAAAAGCGCGTGAACTGATAGTCCGTCCCGGCCGGCAGTACGATGCCATCGGCGATCGCAAAGTCGTTCTTCAGGTACTCGTAGCTCGGCGACGTCTCGAACTGGAGGTTGTCGCCACTGTGCATCTCCACCCGGAGCAGCTGGATATTGCCATCCACCGTCTCGAGGTCGCCCTGCAGGTTGGTGTAGATATTCGGCTGGGCGCCGAAGCCGAAACGCCGGATGTAGCGATTGCCGGCCGGCCTGGGGTTCCACCGGGCCTCAGGCGTGTAGCGACGGAACTCGCGCCGCGCGGTAAAGCCGACGGCCGGGTTGTACTGCTCCTGCACTTCCTGGAACGACATGCTCATGTCGACGATGTCGTTGGGGTAGTCGAGCATCGCGCCAAACGCGGCCCGGCCGCCCGTGGTGGCACCAACGGTGGAGTTGCCGACCAGGTAGCCCGTGAAGAACAGGTTCTTGTTCTTTCGGAAGCTCGACGTCGCCAGCCTGAAGTCCACGCCGGCCGTGTGCTGCGCCCCCGTGCCATCTGACGGCGCATCGCGCAGGGTATACAAGGCGCCGAAATAGGACTGCTGCAAGGTTCGCCGCCGCACGCGTGCCACGAGGAAGTTTTCGCCGATGGCGCCCTGGTCCTCCCCGGTCCGCACATACAGCAATCCCGCATCCTGGCGGCCGGCCTGCCCCGTCATCTTGCCCCCGCCGATAATGCGCTGCGGCTGGCCGGCCGTCAGGCCGATGCGGCGCGAGAAGAAGGCGTTGTTGGCAAAGTCGAAAAAGGTGGCGCCGTCGAGGAAGAACCCGCGCTTCTCGGGAAAGAACAACGGAAAGCGCGTCAGGTTGACTCGCCGGGTATCGACCTCGGTCTCGGCGAAGTCGGTGTTGACGGTGCCGACCGCCCGCAAGCTCGGCGTGATGTTATAGGTCAGCTCGCCGCCGACGTCAGCGGTGGTGTTGGTCTTGACGACGGGCGCGCGGCCGGGGCCGTCGGCCACCGTGCCGGCCACGTAGGGCTTCACCTCGAGGCCCTTGCCCTGCGTCACGTCCTTGAGGCCGACGAGCAGGCCGGCGTTGGACATGCGCCGCAGACCCTGGTTGCGCTGGTACCCGGTCCACATCAACTCTTCGTTCTTGCGGCGCACGGTGCGCTGGAAGTTGATGCCCCACGCCGGGGCATTGGGGTCGAAGGCGAGCGTGCGGAAGGGGATGTCGATCTCGATCACCCAGCCGATCTCGCTCTGGCGCACGCGCGCGTTCCAAATGCCGTCCCACTCGCGGTTGTTTGACCCGCCCGGCCCCATCAGGGCGTCGGCCATCAGGCCGGCGGGGTTCATCTCGAAAAAATAGCCCGTCTGCTGGTTCAGGAACGTATCGATCGTCCACATGAACCGATCGTCGGCGCTCAGGTACTCGTCGCGCTTGCGGGTGTTGCCCAGCAGCTTGTCGGGCTCCGAGTCGTAATTGGTGACGCCGATGTAGAGGTGGTCCTTGTTGAAGGTCACCCGGATGTCGGTGCGCTCGGTCGGCGTGCCGCCGAGCGTCGGATCCTGCATGATGAACTCGCCGGCCGTCGTGGCGCGCGCCCAGGCCGCCTCGTCCAGCACGCCGTCAAGCACCACCCGCTCATCGTCTTTCAGGCGCTCGGCGGTGACCACCCGCCGGCCGGAGTTCATCGCATCGGCCTGTTGGGCCCACAGGCCGGCTGGCCACGCCAGGGCGGCCACCACGAGAAGGGAGATGCGGATCATTCGAACCTTCATCAGAACCTGAACAGGCGCGTCATCTTCACGACAAACGCGCGATTACGGAGGGTCATGTTTTCCCTGGGGTCGAGCGGATTGGTATTCTGCTCGTCGGTCCACACCACGAAGAACTCACTGCCGGGCTGGTACTCCCAGCGGAACCGCATGTTGCTGCTGAAGGTGTGATCGGCCGAGCTGTATTGCAGCAGCGCGCTGGCGAACATCCGGGGGGAGAAGCCGTAATCGGTGCGGGCGCTGAACAGGCGCGTGGTGAAGTTGCCCGTTGGCAACTCGACCTTGCTCATCGACACGCGCGGCTCCACCGAGAGCTGCTTCAGGATCGAGAGGCGCCCCTGGCTGAACGACACGGTGCGAATCGTGCCGCTGTAATACTCGCCCAGTTGCACGCTGAGGTTGCCCGACAGGCGGCGCTGCTGCCCCATGTTGTAGCGCACCGACATGTCGTTGTAGTGATACCCGCCGGGCGGGATGACCACGCCGGCCGACGGCCGAAACGGCGCCAGCAACAGGTCGTAGTTAGCGTTGCCTTCTACGGTGAGCGTGTCGCTGTTGTCGAACTCGGTGCTGAACTGTCCGGTCTGCTGGCGTGATTCGACCTGGCCGGCGCCGTTCTCGAAGTACTCGATGTTGCCGTCGAAAGAGAACTTGCGCACGGCGCGCATGTTCCTGGGCCGCGGGCTGAAGCGGCCCGACGCGAACGACCGCGTGAAGTCGGTACGGCGCAGGAAGCCGACCTCGGGATTGAAGTCCTTCCCGACCTTCAGAATACTGGCGCTGGCGCCGTAACGGTCGGGCGCGTAGTCGAACTTGCCCTGGTAGCTCTCGTTGTCGCCGGTCAACCCGGTGGTCTGGGTCTGCGCGTAGTAGGTGGTCAGGCTGACGTTCTGGTAGAAGCCGAAGGCCGCATCCACGCCGTAGGCCTGGTTAGAGCCACCCTCGGTCACACTTGACTTGTTCCGATTGGTGATCACGGCGCCAATCGTGCTGCGGCGCAGGATGTCGCGCTTGGCGCGCAACACGGTGAAGTTGGTCGCCGGTGTGCGCGAGGCTTCCTCGTCGCCAGCCTGGATGTTCATCACGCCCACACCGAAGGCGCCGATCTTGCCGGTCAGACGGCCACCGACATCGATCGGGACGACCCGGCCGCGGTTGAGGCCAATGCGCCGGCTGTAAAACAGGTACGGCTGGTCGCCGCCACTGCCGAAATTGCCGCCACCCGAGGCGCCGCCGCGGCCGAAGTCGAACAGGCCGCGGCCTTCGAGGAAGAAGTCGCGCTTCTCGGGCAGGAACAGGTTGAAGCGCGTCAGGTTGACCTGCTGCTCGTCGATTTCGACCTGCGCGAAGTCAGTGTTCACCGTGAGGTCGGCGGTCAAGTTGGCGGTGATGCCGTACTTCATGTCGCCACCAATCTCGCCGGCCTTGTCGCCCAACACCGGCGGATTCTGGACCTTGTCGGTCGAACTGCGGCCCAGCGCGTAGGGCTTGATCTCGAGGTTACGTCCGGCGGGCGGCAAATCAAGCCCCACCACCGTGCCAAACATCGACACGCGATTGAGCGCCTGGGGACCGGCCATGTTGCGCGGCACCGGGGTCCAATAATCCCACTCGTTCTTGTGACGGATGGAGCGGCGAAACTGGATGCCCCACGCCTGGTTGGTGCCCGAGGTGTAGCGCAACGACTTGAACGGGAACGCCATCTCGATGGTCCAGCCGCCGTCGAACCGCCCGGTCTTGGCCAGCCATACTGGATTCCAATCGGTATTGGGTGCGCCTTCATCCACCACCGAGTAGTCGGCAAAGCCACCGATCGGGTTGGCGTAGAACATGTAGCCGCTGCGGCGGTCGTAGAACGTGTCGAAGCTGACGCCGAAGTGGTCGTTATTGCGCATCTGGTTGGTGTCGCGGCGCAGCTCGTTGGCAATCCACTTCTCGGGCGGCGCGGCGTCCCAGACCTTGGCCGAGACGTAGATATTGTCGCCGTCGAACGAGACCCAGATCTCGGTCTTCTCGGTCGAGGGCTCGCGATAGCGCGGCGATGCCTGCACCATGCCATCGAAGCCAGGATAGGTCTGGTAGAGCGACTCGTCCAACTGGCCATCTATTTTGAACGGCTCGGTCAGCTTGATGGCGCGGATGGTCGACTTGCCGGTGGCCTGATCGCGGGCCATGACATTCGGCTGATCAGGCGCAGCCGGACCGTCCACCACGAGGGTGGCTGGTGCCGGCGGCTGCTGAGCGAAAGCGGGTGGGGTGGAAAGGACAAGGGTGGCGAACGCTAACAGGACACGCACTTGTGGTTATTCTTTGCTCCGAGTTTTTCCAGAAGGGCGATGGTCTCGGGATAGGGTTGCACGCGCTGGACGGCGCCGTTAGCCATGTCGACGGTCGTTCTGCCTTCACGATCGACGGCCTTGACGTTGGCACCTTTCGACACCAGGTAGAGAATCATTTCGTTGTCGCCACGGGCGGCCGCATGATGCAACGCGGTGTTGCCTTCGTGGTCGGCAGCGTTGACGTCGGCACCCAGTTCTTCCACCAGGTACTTGACCGCCGCGAGCATGCCGGTCGGAGCAAAGCGGTGCGAGTTGGCGGCAAAGCCCTCGCCGTAGCCGACGCCGGCGGTGGCGTGCAGTGGCGTCACCGACGGCCCGCCAATGGAAACCGGGGGCAGCCCCGACACGTCGGTTACTTCTCGCTCAATCGCGTCACCAAACCGCGGACGGCCGGCCGGCTTGATGGTCGGCACGTTCGGGTCGGCACCGGCCGCGACGAGCATGCGCATGGCGGCGACGTCGCTGGCGTAGGCGGCGCGCCAGAGCACGCTGGCCCCGATCTCGTCCACGCCAGACAGGTCGAAGCTGTAGCCCGAGTACCACACCTTCATCTTGAGGCGGGCGTTGACGTCGGCGCCCTTGTCGATGAGGGCCGTCAGCAACTCGAGATACCCGGTCTTCTGCTGCATGTGGGCGCGCGGCTGCGGGTAGAGCGCTTTCGGCGCCCACTCAACGTTCAGCACGCCGTAGAGCGGCGTCGCGCCGTTCACGCTGGCCAGGTTCGGGTTGGCGCCCTTGTCGAGCAGCTCTTTCGCAAGATCGAAGTGGCCGTTGATGACCGCCATCAGCAACGGGCTGGACTTGTCGCCGGACGACACCAGGTTCACGTCGGCGCCGGCCTTGAGCAACGCCGAGGCCGACTCCATGTAGCCCTGGCGGACCGCGAACAGCAGCGGCGTGAGGCCACCGTGCGCGTTGATCAATTCATTGAGCTGGTAGTTGCGATCGATACCGGGCCGCGGCGCCTGACGCGCGGGCGCGGCGGCTGCCGGCGCCCCGCCCGGTGGCGCACCGGGGACGAGCGGGTTGCCGCCAAATCCCAGTCCCTCGCGGCTCAGGTTGGCAAGGTCCGACACCTTGCTGGTGGCCTTCAGGTCGGCGCCCTTGCTGGCGAGCAGCGTGATGACATCGGCCCGATTCGCGGCCGCTGCGTACATCACCGGCGTCTGCGAACGGACGCCATCTTTCGCGTTGATGTCGGCGCCGGCATCAACCAGCACCTTCACCGCGTCGACCTTGCCGGCGGCCGCGGCGACCATCAGCGGCAAGGTGCCGTTGGCGTTGCCGAGCTTGAGGTCGCTCCCGGCCTTGAGCAAGGCAGACATCACCCCGGCGTGGCCCTGCTGGCTGGCCAGGAAGAGCGGCGTATACCCACCCAGCCGGGTCGTCGCGCGCACGTTGGCGCCGGCGAACACGAGCATCTGCGCCAGCTCGGCGTCGCCGTTCATCGCCGCCCAGTGCAGCGCCGTCATGCCGTCGCCCTGTGCGGCGTTGACATCGGCCGCCGCCTTCAGCAGCGAACGCACCGCCGCCGCGTCACCGTTCATCGCGGCATCAGCCACCGGCGCGGTCGCCGCGGCCGAGAGCAATGACGAGAGGCCAACAATCAGCAGTCCGGCGGCGAAGTACCCGATCATCACTTTGCGCATAAGAGGATCCCTGTCACGAAATACATTGCCACAGAGGACACCGAGGACTCAGAGCCAATCTTTCAAAATGCCTGTCCGCTGGTTAGCAGCGCTGGCGTTTAGAAAAAGAATTCCTCTGTGTTCTCGGTGTCCTCTGTGGCTAATCTTCTCTACTCAGCCGCTGCGGTGGTCGCCGGCACGGTATTCAGGTCGTAAGCTGCCGTGCTGTCGCCGAACGACTTGAAGTCGTCCATGCCGAGCATGTGGGTCACCGACAACATCACGTTGGCCATCGGCGTGCCATCGGCCGCCTTGTGGTGCAGCCCGCCCTTGAGCGCGCCGCCGGCGTGACCGGCGAGGAACAGCGGGCAACGCTTGTGGTTGTGCACGTTGGAGTTCCCCATCGGTGAACCGTAGAGCACCAGCGTGTTATCCAGCAGCGTGCTGTCACCGTCCGGCGTGTTCTTCAGCTTGGCCAGGAAATACGGCAGCATGCTGATGTGGTACTTGTTGATTTTCGCGAAGTCGGTGATGCGCTCGTCGCGGTCCTGGTGGTGCGAGGCCGAGTGGAACGCCGCCTTGTAGCCGCTGTCAGGATAGACACGGTTTGAGGCGTCGCGGCCCATCTTGAACGCGAACACGCGCGTCGTATCCGACGCGAAGGCCAAGGCCTGCAAGTCGAACATCAGCTTGACGTGCTGCTCGAACGAGTCCGGCACGCCGACCGGCGCGCCCGGCAGCTCGCGCTGCTCGCCCTTGCTGTTGGCCGACTCCACCTGCTGGATGCGGCGCTCGATCTCACGGACATCTTCCAGGTAGTCCGCCAGGCGCGCGCGATCGGCGGCGCCAAGGTTCTTGTTGAGGCGCGTCACCGCGGTCCCCAGCCAGTCGAGAATGCTCTTGTCTTCGGCGCGGCGTTCCTGGCGCTCCGCCGGCGTCGCGCCGACCCCGAACAACTGGTCGAACACCGTGCGCGGGTCGCGAATCATCGGCAGCGGCTGATTCGGCGCCGCCCAGCTGATCGAGTCGGTGTAGGTGCACGAGTAACCATATGAGCAGCCGCCGGCCTGGTCGACGTTCTCGATGCACAGCTGCATCGAGGGGATGGCGGTGGTCTGGCCGAAGCGCTGGGCGTAATACTGGTCCAGCGAGGTGCCAACCAGCACGTCCGAGCCCTGCGTCTGCTTTGGGTGCATCTGGGTCAGGAACACCGCGCTGGAGCGGAAGTGGTCGCCGCCGATTTCCGGCGCCGTGAAGGCCTCGGCGTTCCGGACGTCGGTGTTGCTGATGATGGTGAGGTCGTTGCGGAACGGCTCGAGCGGGGCCAGCACGCTGGGCGACAGGTCGAAGTCGCGGCCGACGGCGGCGGGGGCCCACATGTTCTGCTTGATGCCGAACGCCGTGCTGCCGGCGGAGCCGTGCACCATTTCAATGGCCGCCAGGCGAACCTTGCCCCTCGCCTGCGCGAAGGTGGCCCGAGCCGGCAGCATGGCTTCGAGGAACGGCAACGCCATGGTGACGCCCACGCCCTTGAGGGCCGTGCGGCGCGAAATGTGCTTCTGCGTGATGTACATCGTCTTTTGCTCCTGCTACACCGGCAGCACTAAAGTGCCGCCCTCCTGGCAACTCTTGTCTAGCGTGCGACGTCGGTCGCGCGGCGTTCCTTGCCCGTGTCGGCCACGCCCATCTTGAATGCCGGGCTGTTGACCACTCCCATCACAAACGCCGACATCTTGAGGTTGCCCTTGCCGGCGTCCCGCACGATGGTGCGAATCGACGGCATGTCGGTGTATCCAATCCGGCGACCGAGGGCGTAGGTCATGAGGCTCTCGGTAAAGCCGGTCAGGAACACGTCCTGGTGCTTCAGCAGCGCGTCACGCAGGCCGGCCGGTCCGTCGATCTTGGTGCCATCGTACAGGTCGCCGACCACGTCCACCGGCACTTCATTGTCCTTGATACGCCAGGCGCCGGTCACGTCGAAGTTATCGAGTGCCAGGCCGAGCGGATCGATCACCTTGTGGCACGAGGTGCACGCCGGGTTCTTGCGATGCTCTTCCATGCGCTCGCGGGTCGACAACATCTTGCCGCCTTCGTTGGCCTTCACCGAATCGTCCAGCGCCGGCACGTTGGGCGGCGGCGCGGGGGGCGGCGAGGCCAACAGCACTTCCATCACCCACTTGCCGCGCTGCACCGGCGAGGTGCGGTCGGCCACCGAGGTCAGCGTCAGGATGCTGCCCTGCCCGAGCAGGCCGCGCCGATAGGGCGGCATCGCCACCCGCTGGAACGCACTGCCCATCACGTTGGGAATGCCGTAGTGCTTGGCCAGCCGCTCGTTGACAAACGAGTAATCGGCCGTCAGCAGCTCAGTCACCTTGCGGTCTTCGCGAACGATGCTGTCGAAGAAGAGCTCGGTTTCGCGCTTCATGGCGCGTGCGAGGGTGTCGTCGTACTGGGGATACAGCAGGTAGTCCGGGGAGATCTTGTCCAGATCCTGCAGCCGCAGCCACTGCGAACCAAAGCGCGTCGACAACGCCTCGGAGCGCTTGTCCGCCAGCATGCGGCGAACCTGCTTCTCGATGCCCACGGTGGTGCGCAGCGAGCCAATCGAGGCCGCCTTCACCAGTTCCGCGTCGGGCGCCGTGCCCCACAGGAAGAACGACAGGCGCGAGGCCAGGTCTTCATCACCAATGCGATAGTTAGCCGCGCGGAGACCGGCCGGCTGCTCTTCGAGCCGGAACAGGAAGCGCGGACTCATCAGGATGGACTGCACCGCCAGGCGGATGCCGGGCTCGAAGCCGCCCTTCTTGCGTCCCTGCTCGTAGAACTTCATCGCGTCCTGCAGGTCAGCAGCGGTCGGCGCGCCACGGAACGCCTGGGTGGCCAGCTTATTGACGATCTCCGCCGCGCACGATTCCTCTTCGGTGGCGTTGGTCGGGCGGCACGAGAACACCTTCAGGCGGCCCGGCGTATCCGACACGCCGGTGACATCGAGCGGGCCCTGGACCACGAAGTCGCGCAGGTGCGGCAGCATGGTGACGCCGAAGGTGATGCTGACGTCGGACAGCGTGTTCTCGAGCGGCATCAGGAGGTCGTCGACCGGGCCGTCCAGGCGCTGCACCAACGCGGCGGTGATGCGCTGCGGGCCGGCCTTCACGTGCACCGGCGGCGTGGTCAATTCGAGGCTGTTCTTGGGGTCGGTTTCGCTCATGCGCGTGTTCAAGTCGAACAGCGCCACGCGCTCACCATTCACCGACACCTCAACCTGTTCCTTGATGTCGTAGGCGGTCATCGAGTTGCGGCCGACGAGCCCGCCGAGCGGTTCGTAGTGCAGCGAGGTCTTGAACACGTAATGACCGTCGGCCGCGAAGTTGTGGACCACCGAAGTGCCGCCGCGCGTGCCCATGGGCGCGCCGTCCACGCGGCGCATCTGCGACGCCGCGCGGGCAATCTTGTAGGTGGTGGAGGTCGCGGACGCCTGGCGATCGCCCACCGCGAGGCGGCTGATCTGGCTGGCCGCGCGCAGGTAGCCATCCATCAACGTCGGCGAGAACGTCTGCGCGTCAGCGACGTTGTCGAAGCCGTGGCTGATGGTGTCGGGCGGCAGGTACGCCGTCACATCCACATCCACGTTCAGCAGGTCCTTGACGGCGTTGGCGTACTCGGCCCGGTTCAGGCGCTGGAACGGACGCGATCCCGGATTCGGCTTCAGCGCGGCCACCCGGTCCATGCGGCCTTCGAACGCCGCCGCCAGGCCGATCAGCACGGCCGGCTCGGGACGACGAGCGCCCGAGGGCGGCATCATGCCGGCGCGCAACTTGCGAATCATCTTCTCGGCCGTCTCGCCATGCTCATTGAGCTTGGTGGCGTCGAACGCCGCCAGCGAGAGACCACCGGCCTTGCCGCGCTCGCTGTGGCAACCGGCGCAGTATTGCTTCACGAGCGCAGTCTGCTCCGCCGGCAACATCGTGGTCGTGGCAGGAGCGTGCGACGTGACGGGCTTGACCACCGCGGCCTGCTTGCCCGCCATAGCGCGGGCGGCTGGCGCCTGCGCGAAGGTGGGCGCCGAAAGACCGGCAACGGCGGTCGCGAGAACGACGGTAACTAACGTCTTGTTCAGCATGTGATGCACTTGTGATTGTTCTTGGCGCCGAGCTTTTCGAGCAACTTGATGGTTTCAGGATACGGCTGCGTGCGCTGCACCGGGCCGTTGGCAATGTCGACGGTGGTGTTGCCCTCGCGGTTCACGCGCAGGACATCGGCGCCCTTC
>CAMBHC010000040.1 GCA_945866285.1 Candidatus Sulfopaludibacter sp. SbA3
GCCAATCGCCTTCAGCACGGCGACCACCGACTTGGTCTTGACCTCAGACGCCGTGAGGGCGTCGACGAGAATCAGCGTGCCGTCCTGCAATTTCTGCATCAGCGCCGCGCGCAGCGCACCCTTCTCGACCTTCTTGGGGATCGAGTATTCGTAGCTGCGCGGCTGGGGGCCGAACACGGTGCCGCCACCCCGCCACAGCGGGTTGCGGATTTCTCCGACGCGGGCACGGCCGGTGCCTTTCTGGCGCCAGGGCTTCTTGCCGCTACCGCTCACCATGGAGCGGGTCTTGGTGGCGTGCGTGCCGCGGCGCTCTGCCGCGTTCAGCCGCACCACGGATTCGTGGATGAGGTCGGTCTTGACGCGTCCACCAAACACCTCGTCGTTGAGGGTGACAGAGCCGACCTTCTTGTTTTCAGCGTTCACGACATCGATCGTCATGGCGTCCTATTTCTTGCCCTTCTTGGGCTTTTCCTGCAGCTGCGGACGCGGCTCGGGCTTCGCGGCCACGGCCTTGCGAATCACCACGTAGCCGCCGTTCGCGCCGGGAATCGCACCCTTCACGAGCAACAGGTTGTTCTCCGAATCAATCTTCAACACCTTGAGGTTGCGGACGGTGATGCGATCCACACCCATGTGCCCGTGCGCGCGCATGCCGGGCATGACGCGGGAGGGATACGACGAGGCACCGATCGAACCGGGCGCACGGTGAAACATCGAGCCGTGACCGCCGGGGCCGCCCTTGAAGTGGTGACGCTTCACCACGCCCTGGAAGCCATGGCCCTTGCTGGTGCCAATCACGTCGACCCGTTCGCCCTGGTTGAAGATCGACACCAGCACCTGGTCACCGGGCTTCGGCGCATCCGCGCCCTTGGCGATCTTGACCTCGCGCTGCACGCGGGTCGGCGGCACGTTGGCCTTCTTGTGCTGGCCGGTCAGCGCCTTGTTGGCGTTGCGGATGGGATTGCTCTCCACCAGCCCGATCTGCACGGCGTCGTAGCCATCCGTCTGGCTGTTCTTGCTCTGCACCACGATGCAGGGCCCGGCCTGGATGACCGTGGCGGGTTCGAGCGTGCCGTCCTCGAGGAACAGCTGCGTCATCCCGACTTTCTTTCCGATGATTCCGGTGACCATCGCGTCCTACTTTCCGTGTTCCTTGCCGAACGCCTTGATTTCAACGTCGACACCCGCCGGTAGATCCAGCTTCATGAGGGCGTCAACCGTCTGCGGCGTTGGCTCGAAGATATCGATCAGGCGCTTGTGCGTTCGGACCTCGAACTGCTCGCGCGACTTCTTGTCGACGTGCGGCGAACGGAGCACCGTCCACTTGTTGATTTCGGTCGGCAGCGGAATGGGACCCGCCAGCCGCGCGCCGGTGCGCTTGGCGGTTTCCACGATCTCGCCGGTGCTCTGGTCGAGCACCCGCGCGTCGTAGGCCTTCAGTCGAATTCGAATCTTGTCGCCCAGCATATTTAGCTCTCAGCTTCTGCGTCTTAAATCGGCGTCGTCAATCTGCGGCTGCCTAATCGGCGGCTTACTTCGTGCCCTGCACGCGCGCGATCACTTCTTCGCTCACGTTGCGCGGCGCCTGCTCGTAGCGTTCGAAGAACATCGAGTAGGTGGCACGGCCCTGGGTGCGCGACCGCAGGTCGGTGGCATACCCAAACATGTCGCTCAACGGCACGCGCGCGGAGATGATCTGCGTGCCGCCGCGATCTTCCTGCGACTGGATGCGGCCACGGCGCGAGGCCAGGTCGCCCATCACGTCGCCGAGGTTGTCCTTCGGACAGACCACTTCGACGCGCATCACCGGTTCCATCAACACGGCACCCGCCTTCTTGGCGGCATCCTGGAACGCCAGCGAACCGGCGATCTTGAAGGCCATTTCCGACGAGTCGACGTCGTGATAGGAACCGTCGAACACTTCGATGCGCACGTCATCGATCGGGTAGCCGGCGAGAATGCCGCGCGTCAGCGCTTCCTGGATGCCCTGGTCGATCGGCTTGATGAATTCGCGCGGAATCGAGCCGCCGACGGTCTCGTTCTCGAACTGATAGCCCGTGCCTGGCGCAAGCGGGAACAACCGAATCCAGCAGTCGCCGAACTGGCCGCGGCCGCCGGTCTGGCGCTTGAACAGGCCATGACCCGCGGCCGGCTTGGTGAGGGTTTCCTTGTAAGCAACCTGCGGCTTGCCGACGCTCGCTTCGACCCCGAACTCGCGCTTGAGTCGGTCAACGATAATCTCAAGGTGCAACTCGCCCATGCCGGCGATCACCACCTGGCCGGTCTGCTCGTCGGTCTTCACGCGGAAGGTCGGGTCTTCGGCCATCAGCTTCTGCATGCCGACGCCGAGTTTTTCCTGGTCGGCCTTGGTCTTCGGCTCAATGGCGAGCGAAATGACCGGCTCCGGGAAGATCATCTTCTCGAGGATGATCGGCTTCTTCTCGTCGCACAGCGTGTCGCCGGTAGTCACCGACTTGAGGCCGACCGCGGCGGCGATGTCGCCGGCGTTGACTTCCTTGATTTCCTCGCGCTTGTTCGCGTGCATCTTCAGCAGGCGGCCGATGCGCTCGGTACGGCCCTTGGTGGAGTTAATCACCGAGGAACCAGAGGTCAGCGTGCCCGAGTAGACGCGGAAGAAGGTGAGCTGACCAACGAACGGGTCGGTCATGATCTTGAACGCCAAGGCCGAGAACGGCTCGGTGTCGTTCGCGCTCCGCTCGATCTTGTTCTCGTCCTTCGAGTCGGGGTCGATGCCGGTGACCGGCGGGATATCAAGCGGCGACGGCAGATAATCGACGACCGCGTCGAGCATCGGCTGCACACCCTTGTTCTTGAAGGCGGTGCCGCAAATCACGGGCACGAACGGCGCCTCTTCCTTGCGTACCGACTCAATACAGCGCTTGCGGAGAGCGGCCTTCAATTCGGCCGGGGTAATGGTCTCGCCGCTCAGGTATTTCTCGAGCAGCTGGTCATCGGCCTCGCTGGCTTTTTCCACGAGAATCTCGTGGTGCGCCTTGGCGTCAGCCAGCATGTCGGCAGGAATCTCTTCGACGTCGTAGTCGGCGCCCATCGTCTCGTCCTTGTAGACGAGCGCTTTCATCTCGATGAGGTCGACCACGCCACGAAACTTGTCTTCAGCGCCGATCGGCAACTGAATGGCTACGGCGTTTCCCTGCAGCTTGCTGCCAATCTGCGAGAGCGTCTCCTTGAAGTCCGCACCGATGCGGTCCATCTTGTTGACGAAGCAGATGCGCGGCACGCGGTACTTGTCCGCCTGGCGCCACACGGTCTCGGACTGGGGCTCAACACCCGACACGGCGTCGAACACGGCAACGGCACCGTCGAGCACACGCAGCGAACGTTCAACTTCAACCGTGAAGTCGACGTGGCCAGGGGTGTCGATGATGTTGATCCGGTGCTCCTTCCAGAAGCAGGTCGTCGCGGCCGACGTAATGGTGATGCCGCGCTCCTGCTCCTGCTCCATCCAGTCCATGACGGCGGTGCCTTCGTGCACTTCACCGATCTTGTACGTGATGCCGGTATAGAACAGGATCCGTTCAGTCGTCGTGGTCTTGCCGGCATCAATGTGGGCCATGATGCCGATGTTCCGCGTGCGTTCGAGTGGTGCTGAGCGAGCCATGATTAGGTCAGATTTTCCGGTTCAACAATTTCAACTGTGACGCGCTACCAGCGGTAGTGCGCGAACGCCTTGTTCGCTTCCGCCATGCGGTGCGTGTCTTCGCGCTTCTTGACGGCGCCGCCGCGCAGGTTGGCGGCATCGAGCAACTCGTTGGCGAGCTTTTCCTGCATCGTCTTGCCGTCGCCGCGCGAGCGGGCAAAGCCCACCAGCCAGCGGATGCTCAACGAGAGCCGGCGATTGGGGTTGACCTCAATCGGCACCTGGTAGTTCGAGCCACCAACGCGGCGTGACTTCACTTCGAGCGACGGCTTGACGTTGTCGACGGCCTTCTTGAAGATCTTGAGCGGATCGTCGCCCGACCGTTCCTTGATCAGGTCGAAGCTCTGATAGAGGATGCGCTCGGCGGTCGAACGCTTGCCCTCGCTCATGATCGTGTTGATGAACTTGGTGACCAGCGGGCTCCCATAGAGGGCGTCCGGCAACAGTTCACGTTTCGCGATTACTCGTCTGCGCGGCATAAAACTCTCTTAGGACTTCGGGCGCTTGGCGCCGTACTTCGAACGACCCTGCTTACGGCCCTGCACGCCAACGGCGTCGAGAGTGCCGCGCACCACGTGATAGCGAACACCCGGCAGGTCTTTCACACGGCCGCCGCGGATCAGCACCAGCGAGTGCTCCTGCAGGTTGTGGCCGACACCCGGTATGTAGGTGGTGACTTCAATCTTGTTGGTCAGGCGAACACGCGCCACCTTCCGAAGCGCCGAGTTCGGCTTCTTCGGGGTTTGAGTGAAGACGCGCACACAGACGCCACGCTTCTGCGGACTGTTCTGCAGCGCCGGGCTCTTCGTCTTCCACTCGACCTTCTCGCGTCCCTTGCGGACCAGCTGACTAATCGTCGGCACGAGCACTCCACAGCACCGCAGGCGGACGTCTCCGCGCGGCGCAACTAGCGATAAAACTGCCCACTGCCCCCGAAAACCGGCGACTGTGGTGCCCGAGGCCTGAAAGCAGCTCACGAGGAGACTGGCTTGGCACCCCGAACGGAAAAACCCTACTTCATGGTGTTTTCGGCATCGGCGGACGCTTTCACGAGGCTTGTCGCAAGCCAGGCCCGTTGCTTTGCCCCTCGAAAGGGGTTCCGCGCAGGTGCGTCACGATGCGGTCGAGACTAGATAGGGTGTCCTAGTCTCACGAGAACCTGCTGAATATAGCACAACGCTAAGAAAACACGCAAGCGCGCGAACTCTGCCCCGTTGTTTCTTTGCCACGGGCCGCCGGCTGGGCGGTCCACCCTATAATGCGACATGCACACACGGGCAGGATTTTTCGCGATGGCACTGCTTCTCGGGGGCAGTTTCTCCTTCGTTGCTGTTTCGGCGCAAGCCCCCACCCCGACCGTGGTCGACAGTCCAGCGGTCAAGGTCCTCACCGGCCTCCTCGCTCCTGAGTTCCAGGAGGAGATGAATCACATGGTCCAGGCGCTCGGCGTGTCCTGTGGCACGTGCCACACCCGCGGCAACTTCGCGAGTGACGACAACCCCAAGAAGATCACGGCCCGGCGAATGCTCGAGATGACCAAGGCCATCAACAACCAGTTCTTCCCCGACCACAAGCCAAAGCCGGGGGAATCGGTGCTCGGTCGCGTCACCTGCTACACCTGCCACCAGGGCCAGGCGACGCCGAAGCTGCCGCCTGGTGGGGACTGACCTTACTTTCTTGAAGCGAGATAGCTCGCCAGCGCGTCTATCTGTTCCGGCGTCAACCGGTCCCTGAACGCCGGCATCTCGGTCTCGCCGTACATCTCCGGCGCGTCTTCGATCACCGCCTTGATCCCGGCAGCATCGCGGCGGACTCCGACGTGAGTGAGGTCCGGCCCCAGCGTGCCGCCCTCCCCCGAAATCCGGTGGCAGACAACGCAGCTCTCGGCGTAGGTGAGCGCGGCGAGCCGCTGGCTGGGTTCGACCTGCGGTGCCCGGTGGCCCGCCTGTTCCCGCCGCAGATAGGCGACCACGGCCTGCGCTTTGAAACGGGACATCACTGGCGCCGGTGCGGGGTCGCCGGCCGACCGCACACCGGGAGCAATGGCCACCGGGTCGGCCATGTGCGCCAGGAGCCATTCCTCATCTTTCGTGAGTCGCGTGATCTCGAGTGGCGCGGCCGGGCCGCCCGATTCATGACACGCCGCACAGGTATTGCCGTCCGCGGTCGCGATCGCGTGTCCGGCAATCGGCAGCAGGCCCCAGTCGTTAGGGTCCTTACCCGCCGGCAGGTCGGCGACGCCGAGTCCCGTCAGGACGGCCACGCCAATCCCAATCGCCGCCAGCGCCGCAGTCAGCATTCGTCGCGGCGACCGCAACGGATGACGCCCCTCTCCGCGGTCAATGAACGGCAGCAGGAGCAAGAATCCAACCACCATACCCGGTATCACCATGGTGGCCACCGGTTCGAGCGGGCCGGGGAAATACTTGAGCATTTGGAACAGTGACAGGAAATACCACTCGGGACGCGGGATGTAACTCGCGTCAGCCGGGTTGGCGATTTCGTCGAGGGGCGCGACCACGAGCGCGGCCACCGCGATCAGCGATGCGAAGACCGCCGCCATCATCACCGTGTCTTTGGCCACATGCCGCGGAAAGAATGCCACGCCGGCCCCGGGCGCCGGCGCCACCGGACCGGAGATCCCGTGCTTTCGCATCAGGGCGATGTGCGCGACGATCAGCACCGTCAACGTCGCCGGCAGCAGGAACACGTGCGCGGAGAACCATCGTCCCAGTGTCAGCGCTCCCAAATCCGGTCCGCCGCGCATGACGCTCGCGAGGAACTCGCCGGCCAGCGGCGAGCTGCGCGCGATGTTGATCGTTACCGTCGTCGCCCAGTAGCCTTTCTGGTCCCAGGGCAGCAGGTAGCCGGTCAGTGCGAAGGCGAGGATGACGAGCAGCATCAGGACTCCGCTCAGCCAGGTCACCTCGCGTGGCGCCTTGTAGGAGCCCAGCAGGAACACGCGCAGCAGGTGTATCACGGCTGCGACGACCAGAAAGCTCGCGCCCCAATAATGCAGGCCGCGCACCAGCCAGCCAATCGGGAGGTCCTGCATGATGAATCGCACGCTGTCGTACGCCAGCGAAGGGGCCGGCACGTAGTACATGGCGAGTCCGAGGCCGGTCACGAACTGGCACCCCACCAACATGGTGACCACGCTGCCGGTCGTGAAGGTCCAGCCGGTTCCCGGCGGCAGTTCTTCGTCAAGCGCCAGCTTAACCAAGGACCGATACCCAGTACGCGAATCCAGCCAGGCGAGCAGTCTGCCGACCACGCTACACCTGCACCATGATCTGGTCGTTCTCAATGCGGGTCGCCATCGCGGCCAGCGGCGCTGGCGGCGGCCCGCTAATCACGCGGCCCGCGCTGTCGTAGACACCGCCATGACACGGACATTCGATCTGCATCGACTCGGCATTGAACTTCGTCCGGCAGCCCAGGTGCGTGCAGGTCGAGTCGAGAGCACGAACGCGGTCGCCGGATCTCACGAGATACACCACCCGCCGCTCCACCACTTCGCTGGCGCCATCGGGTCGGGCGATGCGAAGGGTCACCGGCATGGGCACGTCCTCGGCCAGTTGCGTCACGTCACCGGCGTGAAGCCACTGCGACTCACGTCGCCCTAAACTCGGCGCCACGACCGCGCCACCGACAATGAAGGCAAGCGTCGCGCCGATCGCGGCGTGCGTGGCCTGGATGACGCGAACGAGAAACCCACGGCGGTTAGAAGAATTGACTGGCGACATTTGCTGGGACACGGAGAGGCTCCTTGGTAAACAAGAGCGCAGCCTCGCTGGCGCGGGCAGGGTAACGCTCGATACCCGATGAAAATTATACCTACCGGTGACCGGCACACGTCATCGCTTGTCTTCAGGCTCGTGGGACCGTGTCTTCCCGCGTCCGGGTCGTGTGACAATTGGCGCGTGCCCCCGCCAGCCATTGCGACAGCCGACTCCCCCATCGCGGCGGCGCAGTGGATCGAGGAGTGGCTGGACGAACATCAAGGCGGTCGCGTGATCGCGGCGCCGACGCCCGCGGAATGGCCGTTCCGCTATCCTCTCGCGCCGGACATTCCGGACGGTCCGCTCGTCCTGCGCGCTGACGCGTTCGACGAAGCGTTTGCCAATCACCAGACCAGCGGCACGCAGCTCGTGACGACACAGCGCGCCTACCTCGAGGCTGAGTGGGCGGCCGCGCTGGCGAGGCACGCGGCGGGTGCGTGGCTCCTCCTGGTGAGCACGCCGGCACCCCAGCACCACGGCACCACGGCCCTTCTCCCCCGGGCGCTTCGCGTCACCGATGCTGCCGAGCGCCTCTCGCTGTGCGTCATGGCACTCGCTGCCGGTCGCACGCCGGCCGCCCTGGTCGCCACCGCCAGCGTCTGTATGGAAGTAAATGACCTCGAGGCGGCGGCGCGCGATCTCGATGAGGCCGTCGGGCTGGCGCCGCAGTGGGCTGCCGCCCGCTACGAGCGCGGCAAGCTCTGGCTGCGCCGCGACGACATGCCCAGAGCCGCCCAAGACTTCCAGGCGGCCGCCGACCGCCTGCCGGGCTTCGCGCCGGCGTGGTCCAACCTCGGCGCCACCTTGGGCGAGCTGGATCGCCCGGCCGACGCACTCGCCGCGTTCGAGCGGGCCCTGGCGCTGGATCCCCTGAGTCCGCAGGCCTTGAACAACGTCGGCGTCGTCCGGCGCGAACTGGGCCGGCTGACGGATTCCGAGAAGGCGTTCCGGCAAGTCATCGAACTCACGCCACGTCTGGCCTTTGGCCATTACAATCTCGGGCACACACTGTTTTTGCAGGGCCGGTTTCAAGCCGCACTCTCGGCCTATGCTGAAGGACAGGCACTGGACCTGGAGAAGAACCCGGTGCAGGCCTCGCGGCTGGCACTCTGCAAGGTGGCGACGGGCGACACCGAGGGGGCCTTGCGCGAACTGCAGCGCGCCACCAACGGGTTGCCGCCAGACTATCGGCGGCAATTGTTGTCGGACACGAGTGCGATCTTGTGGGCACTCGTGACGCAGCAGCCAGGGCTGACCGGATGGCAACCGGTGCACGCCTGGATGACGGCCGAGCTGAAGGGGTGACGAGATGAGCGACAGAACGCGTCCAGCATGGCAGTTGTGGCACGACCGCGGCATACGCCTCGCGGCCGGCCTGGCTGTTGTCGTGGCCATCCCCATGGCGGTGCTGTTCTACTTTCAGTTTCGCTCGCTCAATGACATCGAGAAGACCTCGACGACGGTCTTGCGCCGACTAAGCAGTGATACGGCGGACTCGCTGGTCGAAACGGTCGAGGGTTACCTCAAGCGCCCCTATTTCAACGTGCTGCTGCGCGTGCCCCAGGCGCGCGTCGAACCGCTCGACCTCCCGTTCATCGATCCGGTCATGCGCGACGCGCTGCGGGAGAGCCCGTATGTGACGTCGTTTTTTGTCTGGACGGAGCGGGGACCGGACAGCAACAAGTGGCTGGCCTATGACCAGCAATCGCTGGCACAGCCGGCCGGCGACATCAATGGGCGCTTCCGCGAAGACAACGTGTTTGGCGCAAAGCTGCTGCCGCGGCTCCGTCAGCTGGTCAAGGCGCGCATGGCCATTGTCGCGTTCACTGAACAGGTCAACGGCCGGACGTACTACGTGCAGGCGCAGTTGCGCTTCGAGTCGTTCGCGCGCGAGCGCATGACGAGCGTGGTCGGCCTGGTGGTCGACGCCGAACGCCTGCGCAGCGAATTCATCCCGGCGCTGCTGCGCGACCAGCTCTCCAACGTGCCACAGCCGGTGGGCTTTCCGTCGCTTGAGGCTGCGGTGCTCGCGGAAGACGGCTCGCGCATTTTTGAATCCGATCCCTCGCGCCACGATGACACGCCGGTGGATGAGCGCAACTTCTCGATCATCTTCTTCGACAAGGAATTGGCCGCCTTCGCGGTTCCCTATGAGCAGCAGCGCGAGATCTGGGGCCTGCGCACCGGCTACGGACCGCAGTCGATTCCTGAGATCGTCAGTGCCAGCACCCGTCCGCAAATGGCCCTGATGGTGGTACTCGCGGTGGCGATGTCGCTCGGCGTGTTCCTGGTGGCCGGCGCCGCCGCGCGCGAAGTGCGGGTCGCCGAAATCAAGTCCAACTTCGTGGCCTCGGTCTCGCACGACCTCAAGACCCCGCTGGCGTTGATCCAGTTGTTCGCCGAGACGCTTGAACTGGGCCGCGTGCGCACACCGGAACGCGCGCAGGAGTACTACCGCATCATCAACGGCGAGGCGAAGAAGTTGACGCGCCTGATTGAAAACATCCTTGACTTCTCGCGCATGGAAGCCGGGCTGCGGCCCTATCGCATGGAGCCCGCTAACCTCAGCGAGGTCGTGACCCGCGTGCTCGCGCGCATGGAAACGCAATTTGCGCAGGGCCACTTCGTGGTGCAGACCGACATGGCCCCGGCGCTCCCCCGGGTGCTGGCCGATGAGGGCGCCACCGAGCAGGCCATTGAGAACCTGCTGGCCAATGCCATCAAGTATTCCGGCGAGTCCAAGCGCATCGAGGTGCGGGCGCAGCTCAACGGCGACCACGTCGCGATCAGCGTCACCGACCATGGCGTCGGCATCTCGCGGCGGGAACAAGGCCGCATCTTCCGCAAGTTCTACCGCGTGCAGCGCGAACTGGGCGGCGGCCCCCAGGGCACGGGCCTCGGCCTGGCGATTGTCGACCACACCATGCGCGGCCACGACGGCTTCGTGCGGGTGAGCAGCGAACCACAACAGGGCAGCACCTTTACGCTGCACTTCCCCATTCCGGGCGAGAATGCTTTTAGGCCCACACTGTCAGAGTCCTTACGATGAAGAGAATCCTGGTAATTGAAGACGAGCCGCAGATGCGGCTTGGCCTGTGCGACAACCTTGAGCTCGAGGGCTACGAGGTGGAGACCGCCGTGGACGGCGACGAGGGGCTGCAGAAGGCCGGGGCGTTCGCGCCCGACCTGATCATCCTCGACGTGATGCTGCCGAAGAAGAACGGCTTCGACGTGTGCCGCGACCTGCGCGCGCGCGCGGTCTCAACGCCGATCGTGATGCTCACCGCCCGTTCGGCGGAAACCGACAAGGTGCTCGGCCTGGAGCTGGGCGCGGACGACTACGTCACCAAGCCGTTCTCGATCACCGAACTGCTGGCGCGGGTGCGCGCGGTGCTGCGCCGCACCGGCACCGGGGAGCCGAAGCCGCCCACCGACGCCATGCGCATCGGCGACCTCGAAATCGACTTCAAGCTGCACCAGGCGCGCCGCGGCAAGGTGCGCATCGAGTTCACCGCCCGTGAGTTCGACCTGCTGCGCTACTTCGTCCAGCACACCGGCCAGGTCGTCACCCGCGAGCAAATCCTGAACGAGGTGTGGGGCTACGAAGAGTTCCCGACCACGCGCACCATTGACAACTTCGTGGCCAAGCTGCGGCAGAAAATCGAGCGGGCGCCGCACGCCCCCGAACACATCCTGACAATTCACGGTTCCGGTTATAAGTTCGTCGGATAGAATTCTTCGCAATGGAACCCAAAACCATCCTGATTGCCCTACTGATCCTGATCGCTATCGCCTATCACGTCTTCTGGTATGTCACCGAGAAAGGCCGAGCGAACCGTCAGGACGGCCCGCTGACACCGAAGGGGGCAGCGCTCGGCGCCGCGTTCGTGGCCAACTTCTTCGACACGCTCGGCATCGGGTCCTATGCGACGACGACGTCGATGTCGAAGCTCTGGAAGCTGATGCCGGATGAGAAGATCCCCGGCACGCTGAACGTTGGCTATGTGATGGCGACCGTGGTCCAGGCCGTCATCTTCATGACCATCATCGAAGTTGACTTCATGACGCTCGTCAGCATCATTGGCGCTGCCGTCATCGGCGCCTTTCTCGGCGCGGGCGTGGTTTCGGGATTTTCTCGACGGCAGGTGCAGATCGGCATGGGCTCCGCATTGCTCGTCGCCTCCGCACTGATGGTCCTCTCGATGTCCGGCCAAGGGCCGGCACCCGGCGTCGCGCTGGGGTTAACCGGTGTGAAACTGGGGATCGCGATCGGCGTGTCGCTGGTGCTTGGAGCGCTGATGATGCTCGGGATCGGCTTCTACGGCCCCTGCCTCATCATGATCAGCCTGCTGGGGATGGATCCGCGAGTGTCGTATCCGATCATGATGGGCGCCTGCGCGTTCCTGATGCCTTCGGGCAGCATCCAGTTCATCCGGATGCGCAGTTACGACCTGAGGACGGCGATTGCCTTTCTGATCGCGGGTCCGCTGGCCGTGTTGATCGCGGCCCCGTTGGTTGATCGGATCCCGCTCTTCTATTTGCGCATCCTGGTCCTGATCGTGGTGCTGTACACCGCGATCCGAATGCTGATGTCGGCGGCGCAGGAGCGGGCGGCGAAGCAGTCCGCGTAGGGGTATGGTCTCGGGCGCAAGCAACCTCCGGCGTTAGCCGGAGTGGCGCTACGGCACCAGCCTAAAGCGCTCCGCGTGCGAGGGACGCACGCCGCTGAAGTGTCGTCGGTCGGTGGTGGCGATGGTGTCGATCATGAGGCGCTCCGCAATCGCCACCACCGAAGTATCCACGAAGCCGAGTTCGGGATACTTGGACATCAGCACGGTCATGCGGCGGAGGTCTTGCGGCAGCAATCCCTCGAACGGCACCAGTCCGCGAGAGAGCCAATCAGCGAGTGACTTGGCGGCGCCAGGTCCCAGCCTCGCATCCAGCATGTAGCCGACTTCGCCGAGGATGGTGAGCGGGATAACCGCATCCTGCGCGTGGGCCGTGAAGAAGGCAACCGATCGCGGATGCCATGCATCGCTCCTGTCGAAGAGCGCGTACAACACACCACTGTCGACAACGGCGGCGGTCATTTCGACCCGGATTTCTCGGGGTCCGGCCGATATCCCTCATGGACATCAAAGTTCTTGAAGAGCAGCTCGTCGAATCGTTCCACCGTGTCCGAACGCCCGCTGTCGAACGTCTCGGGCATCTGGAATGGTTTCCGATGAGCTTCCAAATGCGCGGTAAGCGCTTCACGCACGACCTCTGCGACCGGCCGGCCGTGATGCCGGGCAAACTGTTGGAGCTGCCGCTCGAGGGATTCAGGCAGGAAAATGGTCGTGCGCTTCATGCGACATATGCTGTCATACAGCATATGTCATGGTCAACGCGAGCCGCGGCGGCGACACCGCCAGAAAAGAAAAAGACCCAGGGAATTTCTTCCCTGGGTCCTTGGTCGTAGAGGCGGGTCTTTCGACCC
>CAMBHC010000041.1 GCA_945866285.1 Candidatus Sulfopaludibacter sp. SbA3
CTACCGACTGCACGCGCGCTTGCGCGTACTGATTCAGGCCCTTGCCCAGCCACGCGTGGTCCACCAGGTTGGGCGAGACGATGCTCTGCCAGAACTGGTGACCGGCGCCCTGGATGGCTGCTGATTCGGGTTGGTGACTGCCCGTCAGCGCCAGCCACCTCGTACCGGCGACGAACAACGTTGGGTAGCTTCCGCCGGCCGAGGTGCTTTGAAATGGCGGATCGACGATGGTGATCTGTGGGTAGGGATAGCGCCCGAACCATTCGCCGTAGTCACGAAGGGCCGCAGCGGTGGCGGCAAAGTGCCGGTCTGCCTGGTCGGCGTGCTCGGGTTGCAACAGCAGGCGCATCTCGACGCCTGGGATGCCTGGGTGTGCGAACCGCTGCCGCCGCTCCACGAACGACGGGCTGGTCGTCCACGCAAAGTCGTTGACGTCATCTTGCACGTATCGATGGACTGCGTTGGTGCCCGCAGCCGTGCGCGCCTGCTCGACGCCGGTTGCGCCGACGGTCCACTCCGCAGGCACCGTGATCCGCACGTCGTAACGGCCGAAGTCGCTGTAGCCACCGGCGTTGGCGAACGACTGATGCGCGATCCAGCCTCCGGGCTCGAACATGCCAAGCTTGGGAAACCATTGAGCGGCGACGAAGTAGTCGTTGACCGCACCGGTTCGATCGAAGTTTCTCGGGAACCGCGCGCGCCAGCCGACGCGCAGATGCAGCGTTGCATCCGGTTCAACCGCCGTCGTCAACTGCGCGGCCCCGAGCGAGCGGTCGCTGGCATTCCGGTCGCTCGGCGAGATGTAGCGGAAGGCCGGCAGCAGGTTCTCGACCGGGGTGCCATCGGCCCTGACGACCTCGAGCGAGGTGACCTCGGTGAAACCAAAATCGCTCTCGGGCCGGTTGCGGAACGGCTCGTCTCCGACGAGCGCGCGCTGCTTCAGCCAGGTGGAGTCGGTGTTGCGGAACGCGTTCCAGTCGGTGTGCAGCCGGATTGAATAGGCAGCAACGACGCCGGTATTACGCCACGTGATGGTCTCGCTGCCGGTCAGCAGGCGCGAGGCGGGGTCGAGGGTGACGTCGATGTCGTAGTTGATGTTCCGGGCCGATCGAGTCGCCGTGACGCCATTGTTGAGCAGGCGCTCGAGGGGGACTTCGGGTTGGGCCAGGGGATGGTCGACGGCGATGAACGCCAGAAGGGCGAGGCACAGGGCTGGTGTCAGCCTGCCGGGGCGGGTCGCGTGCGTCACGAGAGCCATTCTAACCTGCCGCTTGGTCTGCTAGGCTGAGGGGGCACCATGGCTTACCGCACGCCGCTTGAGACCCGCCTGGCCAAGAAGACCACCAAGGCCATCACCGACTTCAACCTGGTTGAGGATGGCGATCGGATCATGGTGGGCTTGTCTGGCGGCAAGGACAGTTGGGCGTTGATCCAGATCCTGTCCGAGCTGCAGAGGCGCGCGCCCATCAAGGTCTCGATCGTCGCGGTGAACGTGGACTCGGGATACGAGGGCTACCAGCACAAGCAGGTGGGCGAGGCCTGCCGCGAGCGCGGGTGGGAGTTCCACAGCGAGCACACCAACATCGGCGCCGTGATCGACGACAAGCTCGACAGCGACGACACGCCGTGCTCACTGTGCGCGCGCCTGCGTCGAGGGGTGCTGTATCGCATGGCGAAGGAAACGGGCGCCACCAAGATCGCGCTCGGTCACCATCTCGACGACTTCATCGAGACCGCGCTGCTGAATCTGTTCTTCGCCGGCGCGCTGAAGGCCATGCCCGCGCGTCTGACTTCGGACAACGGCGCGCACGTGGTGATTCGTCCGCTGGTGTACGTCACGGAAGCCGAGGCACGAGCCTATTGCAAGGAACGCGAGTTGCCCATCATTGGCTGCTGTTGCCCCGCCTGCGGCGACCTCAGCTTGCAGCGTCAGCGCATCAAGCGCCTGATCATGGAGCTGGAGCGTGAACACCCGGCCGTGAAGAACTCGATGATCAAGGCCTTGGCCAACGTCATGCCGCGATGGCTGCTCGATCGGCGGCTCAATCCACCAGGCGAAGTTCGGCAGGCAATCGCGACCCAGCTCGAGGAGTTCGATGATGTGCCGGCGGACGTCCCGCTTATTCCCCTAATGATGTCCAGGCCCCGCGGACTGTGAGGGCCGTCGTCCAGCGCGTGACCTCCGCAAGGGTCACCGTCGGGGATCGCGTGACCGGCGAGATTGGCTCCGGCCTGCTGGTGCTGCTCGGTGTCGATCAGGGTGATGGTCCAACCGATCTGCAGTACATCGCGTCTAAAGTACGTGACCTGCGGATCTTCGCGGATGCCGACGGCAAGATGAACAAGTCGGTGCTCGACCTCCAGGGCGGCGTGCTCGTCGTCTCGCAGTTCACGCTGTCTGGCGACGCCCGCAACGGCCGTCGGCCCTCGTTCGCGTCGGCAGCTCCGCCGCAGATTGCGCGCGCGCTCTACGAAGAGGTCGTGCGAGAATTGCAAACCAGTGGGCTGCAGGTCGCGACCGGTGAGTTTCAGGCCATGATGCAGGTGTCACTCGTCAACGACGGCCCGGTGACCATTCTTCTTGATAGCCGAAAGACCTTCTAATCAGATGACCCGCATCCTCACCTCGTTCATCCTGGTGCTTGGCCTGGCGGCGGCCCAGCCGGCCCTGGCGCAACAGCGTCCGCTGAAGACCGAAGATCCGGAGACGGTCGGCTCTGGCCGCGCCCTGATTGAAGCGGGCCTCGATTACAACCGCGACGTCTTCCTCCCCGTCTCCGGGTTGCGCGGCAATCACCTCACGATGCCCGCGTTTGGCCTCAGCCTCGGGGTGAGCTCGATCGCCGAGATCCAGATCGATTGGGGCATCTATCAGCAGCTCAGCATCACCGACCAGGTCGCGGGCGCGCCTCTCGCGCCCATACTGCAGCTCGACGGCGACAGCACGGACGACTTTGGTGATATCCACATTGGCGCGAAGGTCAGGCTGGTCTCCGAGACCGCGCACCGGCCCGCCATTGGCAGCTGGTTTTCCACGCGGTTGCCAAACGCGGGCAATGAATCCGGACTTGGCAAGGACGTCCAGGATTTTTCGTCGGCGCTGACCATTGGCAAGACGGTGCAATCCGTGCGCGTCGTCGCCAACATCGGCGTGTTGATGATCGGCCGTCCGACCGAAGCGGTCGCGCAGGATGACTTGTTGATCTACGGTCTGTCGGTGGCGCGCGCGGTCAGTGCCAATGCGGAACTGGTCGGCGAGTTCGTGGGCCGCGCCAACTTTGCGAACATCGTCACGCCGGGCGCGGAGGATCGCGGCCTGCTGCGCTTTGGCGCGCGCTACACCAAGAGCGGCGTACGCCTCGATGGCGGCATTCTGCTCGGCCTGACGTCCTACGACCCCTCCATTGGGTTTACCGGTGGCCTGACCTGGGCCTTCAACGCCTTCAAGGTGCCGTAATGCTGTCCATCACCAAGGCGCACGCCTACGGCAACGACTTTTTGTTTGTGCCGGTCGAGCAGGTCGAAGGGCTGCGGCTCGACGAGCTGACACGCCGGTTGTGCAATCGCTACACCGGTCTCGGCGGCGACGGCGTCATTTACTACGCCATCGCGCCGGACGGGACCGCGCAAATGAAGTTGATCAACACCGATGGCAGCCCGTCGGAGTTGTCTGGCAATGGCCTGCGCTGCCTGGCGGCGCTGGTGATGCACCAGCGCGAGGCCGCGCGCCTGGCACCAATTTCCGAAGTGCGCGTCGACACCGATGCCGGCTGGAAGACGTTGACGCTGGTCAGTCGCGCCGGCGGTCGTTATACCTTTCGGGCGGCCCTGGGACACCCCGAGCGCGTCGTTGAAGAATCACTCGAAGCGGCGGGCGAGACGCTGACGGTGACGACGCTGGCGATCGGCAACCCGCAGTGTGTGGCGCTGATGAAAGAGCTGCCGGACATGGCCCGCTTCCATCGGCTGGGGCCGGCGCTGGCCACGCATCCGCGCTTCGCCGAAGGCAGCAACGTCGAGTTCGCCGTGGTCGAGGCGCCGGATCGCGTTCGGATCTTGATCTGGGAACGGGGGGTCGGCCCGACCCATGCGTCGGGCACAGGTGCCAGCGCATCGGCGATTGCCGCCATCGCCCACGGCGGCGCTGCGCGCGACATCCAGGTGATTGCGCCCGGTGGCACGCAGCGCGTGGAGTGGACGGCCGACGGTATTTTCCTGACGGGATGGGCTGAAGTGGTCGTCGACGGCCACTGGGTGCCCGCGTATTCAGACCTGCGATAACGCGACCGGGTGCCGGTCGCTCGATCAGAAATTTCGCTCAGGATTGGGGCTAGCGGTCGCAAGAACTGCGAACGTCTGGCAGGCGCCCTAGCGCTTGCGGCGGTTCGGTGCGGCCGCCGGCGGCGCGTCGAGTTGCCGCAATGCGGCCTCAATTTCAGCCGCAACCCCCTCCAGGGCCGGCTCCACGGCCAGGTAGTCTTCCTTCGCCAATGCTGCGCCTGCTTTTTGCAGGGATATGTGTGCCGAGCGCAGGGCCTGTTGCGGGGCCTGCAGGGTGCGGGCGGGGAGTGGCGACGATTTCACGCGGCCCTCAGCGGTGGTCAGCAGCGTGGCGACCTGGGCGACGGCTCGCTCAGCCTCGCCGCGGGCGTTGGCACGGCCTTCCCCGGCCAGCTTCGCCGCGTTCTGTGCCCGCTCGAAGCTGTCGAGCGCATGGCTCAAGGCCTGGCGATAGTCGTTGTCCGCCGCGGCTTCATTCGACCGCTTGAGGGCGCCGATGGCGGCCGTCAGTTCCTCGGCGGCAAAGCGTTCGGCACCCGCGGCGCGAGCGGTCTCGATGGCGCCTTGCGCCAGGTTCATTTCCTTGTTGGGGGGTTCGGAGCATGCCACGGAGAAGACGACGATGACCAACGCCAGGAGGCGAGCGGCACGAACCATGTCAGACGAGTATACGTCAGCGACGCGGCGAAACCGGCCTGCGGCGACTGCAGAACGCGCGTCAATCAGCTACCATGTTGCGTCGGGTCCGATGACCAGCGTCCCGGTGGATGACCGGCCGCGCGAGAAGCTGGCGCGCCTGGGCGTCGAGGGGCTCGGCGACAACGAACTGCTGGCGCTGCTGATTGGTTCCGGCACGCGAGCGAGAAGCGCCCTGACCGTGGCCCAGGACGTGATTGCGGTGGCCGATGGTCTGGCCGGCCTGGCCCGGCTGGAGATGGACGAACTGGAGCGGGTATCGGGCATTGGCGCATCGCGTGCGGCGCGGGTGCTGGCCGCGGTGGAACTGGGGCGGCGCACCTTGACCCGGGACAGCCCGGATCGTCCGCGCTTCCTGACGCCAGAGGATGCCGCCAACTACCTGTCGCCGAGATTCGGCAGCTACGTCGTCGAACGATTGGGCGTGATGCTGCTGGACCAGAAGAATCGGTTGATTCGGACCACCATCGTGTCAACCGGCACGCTCGATGCGACACTGGCGCATCCGCGGGATGTGTTCCGGACCGCCGTCGCAGCCTCGGCCGCGACGGTGGTGGTGTTTCATAACCATCCGTCTGGCGACCCGACGCCGAGTACGCTGGACCGGCTGTTGACGCGGCGACTGGATGTCGCCGGCGAGATGTTGGGGATCGAACTGGGCGACCACATCATCCTGGGCGACGGGACGTACTTCAGCTTCAAGGAAGAAGCGAAACGGTGAGGATTCTCTACTTTGACTGCTTCGCCGGCGCGGCGGGCGACATGATTCTGGGGGCGTTGCTCGATGCGGGCCTGCCGCTCGACGAGCTGAAGCACGCACTTGGAAGCCTCGCGGTTGACGGAGCGGAGGTGTCGGCCGATCGCGTGATCAAGAAGGGCGTGGCCGCGACCAAGCTCCGGGTGCACCCGCCTTCGCCCGCCAGTCACGCTCACGCGGGCTCCGGCGAGGCAAGTGAGGCGCACGGGCACCACTCGCTGAAAGAAATCGAAGCCGCAATAAGCCGGTCGTCGTTGTCAACGGCTGGCAAGGCCAAGGCCATCGCCATGTTTCACCGTCTGGGCAGCGCCGAGGCGGCCATTCACGGGATGACCATCGAAGAGGTGCACCTGCACGAGGTGGGCGCCATCGATTCGGTCATCGACATTGTCGGCGCGGTGTTCGCCATGGAATGGTTCAGGGCCGACCGCATTGTCGTCTCGCCCTTGAATGTCGGCGGCGGCATGGTGCGTTCGGCACACGGCATTTTCCCGGTACCCGCACCGGCCACCGTGGCGTTGCTGAAGGATGCGCCGATCTATTCCTCTGGTATCCAGTCGGAGTTGTTGACGCCCACCGGGGCGTTGATCCTCTCCGAGTACGCTTCGTCGTACGGCCCCGTGCCCGCCATGCGCGTGCAGAAGGTGGGTTACGGCGCGGGTGACCGCGAGCTGGCCGATACGCCGAACGTCGTTCGGGTGTTGGTGGGTGAGGCAGAAGATCTCAAGGCCAAGGCCCCAAGCCCCCAAGCCCCCAAGCATCACAACGTTGTCGTCCTCGAGTGTGAAATCGACGACATGAACCCGCAAATCTTCGGGCCCCTGATGGACGGACTCTATGCCGCCGGGGCACTCGAAGTGTTCTACTCGTCGGTGCAGATGAAGAAGAATCGGCCGGGCACGCTGATGACCATTGTCGCCAGGCCGGACCATCGTGAGAAGCTCACCGCGATCGTCTTTCGCGAGTCGACCACCATTGGTGTGCGGTACCAGGAGATGCTGCGAGACTGTCTTGAGCGCGAAATGGTGACCGTGGGCACCGCGGTGGGGCCGGTTCGCTTCAAGGTGGCGAGGCAGGATGGACAGGTTGTGAACGCGCACCCGGAATTCGACGATCTCGCGAAACGTGCCACCGAGCGGGGCATCCCAATCAAAGAGGTTCAAGCGTTGGCGCAGAAGGCATGGCTCGAGCGATGAAGTATTTCCTGACAACGGCAATTGATTTCGTGAACAGCCGGCCGCACCTGGGCACGGCGTACGAAAAGGTCACGGCGGACATCATCGCGCGTTACCGGCGCCTAGCCGGGTTCGACACCCATTTCCTGATGGGCAACGACGAGCATTCGCAGAACGTGTTTCGCAAGGCCGTGGAGCAGGGGAAGGATCCGCTCGCGTACTGCGACGAAATGGAAGGCGTGTTCCGAGAGGTGTGGCAGCGCCTCGACGTCTCGTTCGACGACTTCATTCGCACCAGCGACAAGAAGCGGCACTTTCCGGCCGTCCGGAAGATGGCGCAAGCCTGCCTGGACAATGGCGACATCTACGAAGGTTCGTACGAAGGGTTCTACTGTGTCGGCTGCGAAGCCTTCAAGCAGGAGAAGGACCTCGTGGCGGGCAATTGTCCCATCCACAACACCAAGCCGCAGTGGATCAAGGAGAAGAACTGGTTCTTCCGTCTCTCGAAGTACCAGCAGCCGCTGCTGAAGCACTTCGCCGAGAACCCGAGCTTTATTGAGCCGGACATTCGCCGCAACGAAATCCTGCGGCTGGTTGAGGGCGGGCTTGAGGACATCTCCATGACCCGCGCCGGGCAGTCGTGGGGCATTCCCGTGCCGTTCGATCCCACCAGCGTCGTCTACGTGTGGTTCGACGCGCTGATCAACTACGCGGCGGCGGTCGGCTACGGTTGGGATGAAGAGCGGTTCAAGGAATGGTGGCCCGCCAGCCTGCATGTGGTGGGCAAGGACATCACGCGCTTCCACTGCGTGATCTGGCCGGCCATGTTGATGAGTGCCGGCGTCGCATTGCCCAAGCAGGTGTTCGGCCACGGCTGGGTGTATTTCAAGGGCGAGCGCATGAGCAAGACGATGGGGAACATCGTCGATCCGCTGGATGCGGCGTCGCGCTTCGGTCCCGATCCGCTGCGGCTCTACCTCGCGAAAGAAATCCCCTACGGCGGCGACGGCGACTTCACCTGGGAGCGCTTCGAGGAAAAGTACAACGCCGACCTCGCCAACAACCTCGGCAACCTGGTGAACCGCATCGCGTCGATGACCGAGCGCTACCAGCAGGGCGTCATCCGTTCGGCCGGCGGCGGCCCGCTGGCGGCCATTGCCGCCGAGACGGTCGCGTCGTACCAGGCCTCGATGGATGTTCACGCGCTGCACGAGGGTGCCGCGGCCGCGTTCCGGCTGATCAGCGCGGCGAACAACTACATTGCCGAAACCCAGCCATGGTCCCTCGCGAAGGACCCGGCAAACGCGGACCGCTTGAACGGCGTGCTCGCGGATACGGCCGAAGCCGTCCGCATTGCCGCCGTCCTGCTCTCGCCGGTGATGCCGGCGTCGGCTACCGAGATCATCCGCCGCCTGGGCGATGCCGCGCCGGCGTCGGAGCGGCGATTGGACAAAGACACCGTCTGGCGCACGTCAGGCGAGAAACAGATTCTGAACGCGGGCGCCCTGTGGCCTCGCATTGAAGCAGACAAGGGAGTTGTGACCGTGACCGACGAAACGCCGAAAGCACCTGAAGCCTCAGCACCTGTGGCACCCGCACCCGTTACCGAGGCATCCGCCTCCGGCGGCGAAGGCGGGCCAGCACTTATTACCATCGACGACTTCATGAAGATTCAGCTGAAGGTCGGCAAGGTGCTCGGGGCCGAGCGCATGCCCAAGTCGCAGAAGCTGCTGAAGTTGACGGTGGACGCCGGTGAAGCTGAGCCGCGCACCATTCTCGCCGGCATCGCCGAGTCGTACGAGCCCGCGGCCATGGTCGGCAAGACCATCGTCATCGTGGCAAATCTGGCACCGCGCAAGATGATGGGCCTGGAGTCGAACGGCATGGTGTTGGCCGCCAGTCCCGACGGGGGCGCGGCCATTGTGCTCAACGTCGAGCCTGCCACACCCGGCACGCGGGTGAGATAAAACAGGAGTTAAGGAGGTCAGGAGAATTTTAGTCAAAAGACTTCTGATCTCTTCACCTCCTGTAAATTCATGACCGATAGTCATTGCCACATCGCTGGCGAGAAATTCGCTCCTGATCTCGCTGCCGTGGTTGAACGGGCGCGTGCGGCCGGTGTGACGCGGGCGCTCGTGATTCTGGCCGCCGAGGACGTGGCGGAGTGCGCGCGCGCGGCCACGGTGCTGGCCGCGTGGCCTGACTGCCGGTTTGCCGTTGGCATCCACCCGCACCATGCGCACCTGTTTGCCGCCAGCCCGGCTGACGCCGCCGCCATCGTCGCGACCCGACTTGACGCGCTGCCGATGGCCCGCGCGATCGGCGAGATCGGCCTGGATTACCACTACGAGTTCTCACCGCGCGACGTGCAGCACGCGGTGTTTCGCGCGCAACTGCAACTGGCGCGCAGCCGCGATCTGCCGGTGGTGATTCATACGCGCGAAGCGGAGGAAGACACGCTGCGGATACTGGCGGAAGAAGGCGGAACAGACCTGAGGGGCGTGTTTCACTGCTTCACCGGCGACGCGGCGGCGGCCGTGCGCGCCCTGGCGACCGGGTTCTATCTCTCCATTCCAGGCGTCGTCAGCTTTCCGAAGGCCGAGTCCCTGCGTGTCGCCCTCCCACAGGTGCCGGCGGACCGCATGCTCGTCGAGACCGACAGCCCGTACCTGGCCCCCGTGCCTCACCGGGGCAAGCGCAACGAACCGGCGTACGTCGCAAAGGTCGTCGAGTGTGTCGCGGCCGCCCGCGGCGTGGCCGCGGAAATCGTCGCCGCGGAAACCGACCGGAACTTTGACGCACTCTTTCGGCCGTAGGACTCCGGCAAAGCTCGCCACTGCAAGCACTAACAGGCGTTGGCTCTCGTTGACAGCGCCCTCTGCCTATGGTGAGATTAACGGACGTGTCTAACGCCGTACCACGGACTCAAGCCGACCTCATCCAGCTGTTCGAACCCATTCGCGAGGATCTGCTCGCTGTTGAGCGCGAGTTTGCCGAACAGGTGCAGTCGCAGATCCACATCATCCCGGAAATCGGTCACTACCTGCAGAAGAGCGGCGGGAAGCGGGTTCGCCCGGCCGTACTGCTGATGGCATCGCGCCTGTGCGGCTATGTTGGCCCGCGCTCCATCACCAACGCCGCCGTGGTCGAGTTCATTCACACCGCGACGCTGGTCCACGACGACATCATCGACGATGCCGATGTGCGGCGGGGACGTAAGTCCGCGCATGCGCAATGGGGCAACGACGTGACGGTGCTCGCCGGCGACTTCCTCTACATCAAGTCGATGGCGATGGCGCTGACGCAGGACACGCTCGACGTGGTCCGTCTGCTGTGCGACGTCACGCTGCGCATGATCGAAGGGGAGCTCTACCAGCTCACGAAGAACGGCGTCGTCGACCTCACCGAGAACGAGCACTTCGACATCATCCACCGCAAGACCGCGTACCTGTTCGGGGGCTGCGCGCAGATCGGCGGCATTCTCGGGAACGTCGGCGCGGAGAAGGAACAGGCCCTGCGCGAGTACGGCTTCGGGTTGGGGACGATGTTCCAGTTGGTCGACGACCTGCTCGACTTCACTGGCGCCGCCGAGGTGATTGGCAAACCCGTCGGCGGCGACTTGCGCGAAGGCAAGATCACCTTGCCGATCATTCACCTGCTGGAGCACGGCGGAGCCGAGGCCAGCGACCTGGTGGGCAATGCGGTTCGGGATCGCGATGTCAGCGCCGAGAACTGGGCGCGGATCAAGGCGATGCTGTCCGAACATCGGTCGATTGATTACGCCTACGACCGGGCCGTCGAGTTTGGCGAGACCGCCAAGCGCCAGTTGCGCCAGTTCTTGCCCAGCCGCGAGCGCGAGGCCTTGATGGGTCTCGCCGATTACGTCCTCTTGCGCGACCGGTAGTTCGCCGGCGCCACCCCTGTGGCCTTTCTGTGATCGCCGCCAACCGCATTCACCAGCTCCGCGACGAGATTCGCCGGCACGAAGAGCTGTACTACATGCATGCGGCGCCGGAGGTTTCCGACGCGGATTTCGACGCCTTGATGAACGAGCTCAAGGCGCTCGAAGCGGACCACCCCGACCTGCTGACCAGCGACTCGCCGACCCAGCGCGTGGGCGGCCGTCCCGCTGAGGGGTTCGCGACCGTTGAGCATCTGCAGCCCTTGCTCAGTCTCGACAACGCCTACAACGACGACGACCTGCGCGCCTTCGACGAGCGCGTGCGTAAGGGGCTCGCCATCGAGACCGCTCCCGTCTACGTCGCCGAACTCAAGATCGACGGCTTGAGCATTGCGCTGACCTACGACGAGGGACGCCTGGTGCGCGGCGCCACCCGGGGCGACGGCACGCGCGGCGAAGACGTGACGGCCAATGTGAGGACGGTGAAGGCCATCCCGTTATCCCTGAAGCACGGTCCGGCCGGCCGCTTCGAAATTCGTGGCGAAGTCTATTTACCGAAGCAGGCGTTCGCGAGGATGAACCAGGAGCAGGAGGCGGCTGGTGAGCCGCTGTTCGCGAATCCGCGGAACACGGCCGCCGGCGCGATGCGCAACCTCGACCCAGCCCTGGTCGCGAAGCGTGGACTGTCGGCGTGGATGTACCAGGTGGTGGGGCCGGAAGGCGCCGGCGCGTCTAAAGACGCGCCTCTACATGCGCAGATGTTGCGGGATCTCAAGGCGTGGGGCATGGCCGTGGAGCCGCACTGGCAGGAGTGCAACGGCATTGATGCCGTGATCGCCTTCTGCGACGCGTGGCGCGACCAGCGGCACGACCTCGCCTTCGAAACCGACGGCGTCGTCATCAAGCTGAATGATGTCGCCATGCGCGAGCGCCTGGGGACGACGTCAAAGTTTCCGCGCTGGGCGACGGCGTTCAAGTTCCCGGCCGAGCGGAAGATCGCGATGCTGCATCGCATTGAGGTGAACATTGGCCGCACCGGTGCGGCGACGCCCTTCGCCGTCCTCGAGCCCACCGTGGTCGCCGGGTCGACCATCTCCATGGCGACGCTGCACAACCCCGACGACATCATCCGCAAGGACATTCGTCCCGGCGAGTTGGTGATCATTGAGAAGGCCGGCGACGTGATTCCGCGTGTCGTGGGCCCGGCGCATCCCGAGGCCGCGGACCGGCCCGCGCCGTGGGTGATGCCGACCGATTGCCCGACTTGCCACAGCCCGCTGCACAAGCCCGAAGACGAAGCCGTGTGGCGCTGCGAGAACAGCTCGTGCCCGTCGAAACTGCGGCGCGGCCTCGAGCACTTCGCCTCGCGCGGCGCCATGAACATTGAAGGCATGGGCGAGTCGCTGGTCGCGCAACTCATCGAGTCGGGCCTGGTCAAGAGCCTGGCTGACGTCTATCAACTCACGGCGGAAACGCTCGAAGGCCTGGAGCGCATGGGCCAGAAGTCGGCCGCGAAGGTCTTGCGCGAGGTCGACAAGTCGCGGCGGAACCCCGTGTGGCGCCTGCTGTACGGACTGGGCATTCGGCACGTGGGCGAACGCGGCGCGCAGGTGCTGGCCGATCACTTCGGGTCGGTGGCCGATATCCAGGCGGCGTCGCTCGAGGAGCTGCAGCAGGTCCACGAGATTGGCCCAGTGCTCGCCGAGGCCGTGCGCACGTGGTTTGACGAGCCGCGCAACCGCGAGCTGATCGCGCGCCTCCAGGCGGCTGGCCTGACGCTGACCGGCGAGCGGAAGGTTGCGCCGGCGGGACCGCAGCCTCTGGCGGGGAAGAGCTTCGTCATCACCGGCACCCTGACGTCGATGTCGCGCGAAGATGCGCAGGCGACGCTCGAGGCGCTCGGTGCCAAGGTGACCGGCTCGGTCAGCAAGAAGACTACGGCGTTGATTACCGGCGCGGAACCGGGCGCCAGCAAGACCGAGAAGGCCAGCGCACTGGGCATCGCCACTCTGGATGAAGCCGGGCTCCTGGCCCTCCTGGACTCACCCTCCTGATCTCGCCAACCTCCTGACCTCGTC
>CAMBHC010000042.1 GCA_945866285.1 Candidatus Sulfopaludibacter sp. SbA3
GACCAGCAGCGGTCCGGCTTGTTCTGGGTCGCCGCCCTTGGCCTTGTGGCCGCTCATTCGGTCATTACCTTCGCTGATGCCCGCGGAGACTTGCGTCCGAGGAATCGCGCAATCCGCTTCGGTTGGGAATACGCGCAGGGTATTGGCGACCTCGAACATAGCGCCAACGGCAGTCCCGGCCGCCGATGGACTGAACGCCGTTCCATCACCCAGATTCCGGCCAAGGGCCGGTCGCTCAAGTTTGTCGGCTGGGTCGATCATCCCGACGCCGACGAGAATCCAGTCCACGTCAAGGTGTGGGCGGACTCACGCCTGGTGTTCGAGGGTGACTTGAAGCGGCCGCCTTCAGCCGTCAATATTGATATCCCCGCGACACCGGGAAAGTCACACCTGTTGTTAGAGACGGAAGTCAGCCGCGTTTGGTGGCCGCGTGCCTACGGCCAACGCGACCCGCGCCAACTGGGGCTGTCGATTCGCGACTGGCTCTGGGAATAGCTGCTACGACTTGCGAACGGTCTTCTCGAGATATCGGCGAATCGTGTCGTAGGTCTGCGGTTGCATCCACGCATGGAGGACGCGCGCGTTGAGGTCCGAGAGACACGCGGCGCGGTCGAGGATTAGCGTGGTGAACGCCTCCTTCGTCAGCGCAAAGGCGCCGGCGGGAATGGCTGCGAGCTGATTCGCCGCCGCCACGGCACGATCGAGCAACTGCTCGGGCAAACACTTTTCATCGATCAGCCCAAGCGCGACCGCCTCGTCCACTTGCACCGTCCGTCCCGTGAGCACGAGGTTGCGGAACGTCGCGTCAGCGAGGCGCGCCGCGACAATCTGCAGCGGCAACGCTGGAAACGGCACGCCCACCACTAACTCCGGCACACCGATACGCCCATTGCCCTCGGCCATGATGCGGCGATCGCAGGCCGCCGTCAGGATGCAGCCGCCGGCAATGGCGTGGCCGTTCACCGCGGCCACGAGCGGCTTGGGGAAAGTCAGTGCATCGCGCAGCATCGTGTCGAGTACGGGTAGGAATCGTTTGCCGTAGTCAGGCCCGTCCTTGATCAACCGGAACAGGTCAACGCCGGCTGAGAACGACGAACCGGTCCCGGTGACGACCACGCCGCGGACCGGGTCATCAGCGGCCGCCTTCAGCTCCGCGATGAACGCTTCGCCCAGCTCGATGTCCATGGCGCTGACCTTGCCGTGCGCCAGCCGCAGCACGCGGATGCCATCGTGATCCTGTCGTTCGATCATGCGTGGCAGATTATCCTATTGAGACATGACCCAGATCGTCGACGCCCGGCCTGCCGCCACGGTCGTCGTGCTGCGCGCCGGCGACCCGTTTGAGTTCCTGCTGCTGCGCCGCAACGACAAGGTGGCGTTCATGGCCGGTGCGTACGTGTTTCCCGGCGGACGGGTCGATGCCGCCGACCATCCGGCCGAGGGTTCGCTGCTCACGCCGCCGACGTTTGCCGACCTCAGCGCCGCCCAGGAAGCAGCCTATCGGCGGGCCGCGGTCCGCGAAGTGCAGGAAGAAGCCAACGTCACCATCGCCGCCGCCGACCTCGCGCCGCTCGCACACTGGGTCACCCCGGAGATCGAAATTCGCCGTTACGACACCCGCTTCTTCCTGGCGCGCCTGCCCGACGGCCAGCAGCCTCGTCATGACGATGGGGAGATGACGGCCATGGCGTGGCTGTCGCCGAAGGCGGCGATCGAAAAATTCGAACGCCGCGAATTGTTGCTGCCGCCGCCGACGTGGACGACGATTCGGCAGTTGGAGAAGCTGGGTTCGGTCGACGAGGTGTTTGCGTGGGCACGTCACCGAACAGTGGTGCGCGTGATGCCAGGCTTCATCAAGACCGACACGCTGACCATGCTCACGCTTCCGGGAGACCCGTTATTTCCAGCCATTCCCGGTTGGGAAGTGCCCGAAGAAACCCGATTCGTGCTCGAAGAGGGCGCCCGATGGCAACCGCTGAAGCCCTGAACGGCACCATCGAACGCGGCGAGCTCGTCAGTGATGGTGACGTGAAGCTGACGACCAAGCGGTGGCTATCGGGAACGCTGCGCGGCACTGGCGAGGCTGTCAACCTCCAGCCGTAAGCCCTTGGCCCGCCGTCGCGCTAGGTCGTCTCGGGCAGGTTGAGCGCGGCGCGGACGAAGTCCTGTTCCGGCAATCCGCCCATGATTTCGATCGTCTCGTTGACGATGGTCTTTGGCACGCCCGTCACGCGGTACTTCCGGCTCAGGTCCATGAACTCCGTCGCTTCAATGGCATCCGCGGTAATCAGCGGATTCGCAGCTGCCATCTTGTGTGCGAGGACGACCGCCCTCGGACAGTGCGGTCAAGTTGGTGTGGAGAAGACCTGGATGTGGGTGGGCGTCGTGACCGCCTGGATCCACGCCATCGTCTCGGGCTCGAGGTCGATGTTGCCGGTGCCGGCGACGAGAATGGCCTCGACCAGTCCGACGAACTCGTAGCCGGTCGGCGCGCCATACATCCGCATGCGCGTGTCAACATCGTCACTGAGAATGACAATGGCCGGTGCCTTGTCGACCTTGTACTTCGCCTTGTCCTCGAGGTCGAGAACGAAGCTCTTCTCGACGACCGTGATCTTGTCGTTGAGTCCAGCGATCTCGTCGAGGATCTGCTTGGCGACCTGGCCGCTTTCGGAACCGCCAAAGGCCTGCGTGAACAGGACCAGCTGAACCGGTTTCGAGAGGGTAGAAAGATGTTGCTTGAGGACGATTTCGTCCTGTGGCGAGAGAAGGCCCATCGGCGGATTATCCCTTAGAACTTGAAGAGGTCGTCGAACGCCTTCTTGGCGCCGGTGGGTTCTTTGGGGTTCTGGCTCACCGCTGCGGTGGTTTCGCGCTCGAATGACGTGCGACCCGAGAACAGCGCGCAATCGTTGGCGACGTCTTTGGGCGACACGCGGGCGGGAATCCTCTCTGCGCACTCGAGGCTGGCACTGGGGTCGAAATTCACGCACTGTACACACGACCGCAAGTCGACCTGGCACTTCGGGCACTTGCTGCGAGACATGATCTCGGCATCGACGATGGTGCCGCAGCGGGAGCAGCGGGCCACCTGGCGCGACGTCATCATGCGCGGGTTGCGGGCGCCTTCGGATGAGATGCGTCGCGCGCCGGCGGGGGCGCCAGGCTCACGTTCCGGCTTCGGCGCCGACGGCCGATCGGGTCGCGGTCCCGAGGGACGGTCGCTCTCCTGGTAGCCGCGCTGTTTGTATTTGCGGTCGTCAGACATCGACGGCCTCACTATAGCTGCAACTCTTGCCGAAACAGCAAATCCTGAAGGGAATTGCCGCGCCGAAGCGTCTCGCGCGGCTATGCAGAAGGGGGAAGCACCGGGTGACCCACCGCCATGCGCTGGCCAGGATGCTGGTTATGCGACCTTGGGAAATCTTCGTCAAGGAAGAGGTTTTTACGGCTGCAAAACCCACTAATAGTGGTTGGTCGAAAGACCAACCCCTAGTAAGAATCCGACTCAAAGAGTCGGCGATCCTGCCGACTCGGCCCCTGTAGAAAAGCCGTTCTTTTTTCTATACAATACAGCTTGCGAAATTTTTCACAAGAGTCGCTCCCGGAGGGATTCGGGGTAAAGTGTGCGACTTCGGCACCGCTATTTTGAGCTGGTGCCCTAACACTCCGGGGGCTGCAAGGGACGCATGTCGCAGGTATTCCCAAAGAGCGCTAACGCTTGGTCCAAGGCCAGCGTGCTCGCCATCGTGTTCGTGCTGCTCGGCCTCGGCTGGGTAGTGCTCACGATTCAACGTTCTGATTTCGTCACTACGGCTAATCAGTTCGTCGAGCAGCCGGTTCAATTCAGTCACCAACACCACGCGGGTGGTATCGGCATCGATTGCCGGTATTGCCACACGGCGGTGGAGGTGTCGCCGTCGGCCGGCATTCCGCCGACCAAGACCTGCATCAATTGCCACTCGCAGATCTGGTCGACGAGCCCGTACCTCGAACCGGTGCGCGCCAGCTTCCGCGACGACAAGCCCTTGCAGTGGGTGCGCGTGCATGACCTGCCCGACTTCGTCTACTTCAACCACAGCATCCACGTGACCAAGGGCGTTGGGTGCGAAACGTGCCACGGCCGCGTCGACAAGATGCCGCTGATGATGCAGAAGTCGTCGCTCCAGATGGAGTGGTGCCTCAACTGCCACCGCGACCCGGCCCAGTTCGTCCGCCCCCTCGACCAGGTGACGGTCATGGGCTATCAGCCCGCGATCGCGCAGGCTGAACTCGGCCCGCGCCTGGTCAAGGAATACAAGATCGCCGGCCTCGAACACATGACTAGTTGCTCGGTATGCCACCGATGAAACCGATGCACGCAGACGAAACCGATCCGAAGGCGCACCGTTCGATGAGTGCGCCGATTGACATCCAGGCCGTACGCGCCCGACTCGAGCAGCAGGGCGGGCCGCAAGTGTGGCGCAGCCTCGAAGCGGTCGCCGAAACAACCGAGTTCAAGGAATACCTGCACCGCGAATTCCCGACCAACGCGTCGGAGTGGCTCGATCCGGTCGGCCGTCGATCGTTCATGAAATTAATGAGCGCGTCGATGGCGCTCGCGGGCGTCACGGCTTGCACGGTGCAGCCGACGGAAATGATCGTCCCGTACGTCCGCCAGCCGGAAGAAGAAATCCCCGGCAAGCCGTTGTTCTTTGCGACCGCGATGTCGCTCGGTGGCGTCGCCAGCGGCGTGTTGGTGGAAAGCCACGAAGGGCGTCCGACGAAGATCGAGGGCAACCCCGACCATCCGGCCAGCCAGGGCGCGACCGACCTGTTCACGCAGGGTTCGGTGCTCACGCTGTACGATCCGGACCGCTCGCAGACCATTACCCAGACCGGCGAGATTCGCCCCTGGGGCGCCGTGATCGCGGCCATCCGCGGCGGCCTGTCAGCCCAGTCGGCCACCAAGGGTGCCGGCTTGCGCATTCTCACCGAGACGGTGAACTCGCCATCGTTGGCAGCGCAGATTCAGCAAGTGCTGCAATCGCAGCCGAGCGCCAAGTGGATTCAGTGGGAGCCGATGCCGCGCGACAACGCGCGCGCCGGTGCACGCACCGCGTTTGGTGAATACCTCGAACCGGTCTACGACCTGTCGAAGGCCGATGTCATTCTCTCGCTCGAGGCCGACTTCCTGGCCTCCGAAGGCGCCAGCAACCTGCATTACGCCCGCCAGTTCGCCGGCCGCCGCAAGGTTGACGAAAGCGCTGACAACCTCAACCGCCTCTACGTCGTCGAGTCCAACCACTCGGTGACGGGTGGCCGCGCCGACAACCGCTTGCCGATCAAGTCGAGCCAGGTTGAAACGTTTGCACGCGCGGTTGCACAGCATGTGGGGGTCGCCGGGATGACCGGGACCGCTCCTGCCGGCAGCGAAGCGTTTGCCGACGCCGTCGCGAAGGATTTGATCGCGCACCGCGGCCGCGCCGTGGTGATGTGCGGCGATTCACAGCCGCCCGCCGTCCACGCGATTGCTCACGCCCTGAACGCCGCGTTGGGCGCCGCTGGTGCGACCGTGTCGTATCTGCCGACGCCGGAGATTGTGCCGAGCGAACAGCACGACGCGTTGCGCGAGCTGGTGACCGACATCAACGCCGGCCGCGTGCAGATGCTGGTGATCATCGGCGAAGCAAACCCGGTCATGAGCGCGCCGGCCGACTTCAAGTTCGCCGACGCCATGAACAAGGTCGCCCTTCGCGTGCACTCGGGCCTGTTCTTCGACGAGACCGCGACGCTGAGCCACTGGCACGTGCCCTCGACGCATTACCTCGAAGCGTGGGGCGATGCGCGCAGCTTCGACGGCACGGTGTCGATCGTGCAGCCGCTGATTCAGCCGCTCTACGGCGGCAAGTCGGCTCACGAATTGATCGCGACGCTCTCTGACCGGCCGGAACGCAACGGCTACGACGTCGTCAGGGAATACTGGTCCGCCTCCGCGGCCGCAGGCCGCTCCGGCGAGACCTCGCCGAAGCCCGCGGTTGCCGCTGTCGCGGGCGTAGGCGGGCAGGCACCGAGTGGGACTGCTCCTGCTGCGGTTGCCGCTACCGCACCAGCCACGCCGGCCGCAACATTCGAGCTGCACTGGCGCAAGTGGCTGCACGACGGCTTCATTGCCGGCTCGGCGTTCGCGCCGTTGGTTGCCGTGGTGGCGCCCGACGTGGCGACCCGCATCACGGCCTCGGCCGCGATTGAGGGAGTGGAAATCAACTTCCGCCGCGACGAGACGATTTACGACGGCCGCTTCGCCAACAACGGCTGGTTGCAGGAACTGCCGAAGCCGGTGACCAAGCTGACGTGGGACAACGCCGCGTTGATGTCGCCGTCGACCGCTGAAGTCAATCAGCTGCAGACCGGTGACATCATCGCCATCCAGCACGACGGCCGCACGCTGAACGTGCCGGTGTGGATCACGCCGGGCCACGCGAAGGATGCCATCACTATCTCGGTCGGTTACGGCCGCACCAAGGCCGGCCGTGTCGGCAACGGCACCGGGTTCAACAGCTACGCTCTGCGCGGCTCGACCGCGCCGTGGCACGGCGCCGCCACCATCACCAAGACCGGCGAGACCTACCAGCTGGTGGGCACGCAGGACCACTGGTCGATCGAAGGCCGCAACATCGTCCGTTCCGCGACGCTCGAAGACTTCAAGGCGAAGCCGGCGTTTGCGAAGCAGATGGAGCACCTCCAGCTCGACAAGCGCATCTCGCTGTACGCCGACAAGGAATACAAGGGCGACCAGTGGGGCATGGCGATCGACATGAACGCCTGTACCGGTTGCTCGGCGTGCATCATCGCCTGCGTTGCCGAGAACAACATCCCGGTGGTCGGCAAGCTGCAGGTCAGCAAGAACCGCGAGATGCACTGGCTGCGCATCGACCGGTACTTCGCCGGCAACCTCGACACGCCCGACACGTATTACCAGCCGATGCCCTGCCAGCAGTGCGAGAACGCGCCCTGCGAAGTGGTGTGCCCGGTTGCGGCGACGGTCCACAGCGATGAAGGCCTGAACGACATGGTCTACAACCGCTGCGTCGGCACGCGCTACTGCTCGAACAACTGCCCGTGGAAGGTGCGCCGTTTCAACTTCCTGTTGTTCCAGGACTGGAACACGCCGCAGTTCAAGCTGCAGCGCAACCCGGACGTCACCGTCCGCAGCCGCGGCATCATGGAAAAGTGCACCTATTGCGTGCAGCGCATCAACGCCGCGCGCATTCAGGCCAAGCGCGAGGACCGCTCGATTCGCGATGGCGAAATCGTGACGGCCTGCCAGGCCGTGTGCCCGACCGAAGCCATCGTGTTCGGCAACATCAACGACCCGAACAGCAAGGTCGCCAAGCTGAAGGCGAGCCCGCGCAACTACGCAACGCTCGAGGAACTCAATACGCGTCCGCGCACGACGTATCTCGCGGCGGTGCGCAACCCGAACCCGGCCTTGCCGTCGAACGCGATGGTCGGCGGCCACCACGAGGCGACCGAGTCGCACGAGCCCTCCTCACCTGAGGCCGGACACTAATGGCCAATCACTCGAACAACACCGCGCCCGAAGAGTCGCCGGTGATCCTGCCCGGGCACGACTTCGAGACGGTCACCGAGATCGTCGCGGAGATTCCGCTGTCGAAGCGGTTCCCGCTTGGCTGGATCGGACTGCTCCTGATCGGTCTCGGCGGCGCCGGCATGCTGCACATGGCCTTGGGCTACCTGGTCCTCAAGGGGATCGGCATCTGGGGCAACAACGTCCCGGTCGGCTGGGCGTTCGACATCATCAACTTCGTCTGGTGGATCGGCATCGGCCACGCCGGCACGCTGATTTCGGCGATTCTGCTGCTGTTCAAGCAGCAGTGGCGCATGTCGATCAGCCGCTTCGCTGAAGCGATGACGATCTTCGCCGTGGCCTGCGCGGCCATCTTTCCCGTGTTCCACACCGGCCGTCCTTGGCTGGCTGCCTACTGGCTGTTTCCCTATCCCAATACGATGGGGTTGTGGCCGCAGTTCAAGAGCCCGCTGATCTGGGACGTGTTCGCAGTGTCGACTTACGCCACGGTCTCGATCGTGTTCTGGTATGTCGGCATGATTCCCGACATGGCGACGCTGCGCGATCGTGCGATGTCGAAGGTCAAGGCGACCATCTACGGCACCCTGTCGCTCGGCTGGCGCGGTTCCGCGCGCCACTGGCATCGCTACGAAGTGGCGACGCTGATTCTCGCCGGTCTCTCGACGCCACTGGTGCTGTCGGTGCACACGGTCGTGAGCTTCGACTTCGCGGTGTCGGTGATTCCCGGCTGGCACGCGACCATTTTCCCGCCGTACTTCGTCGCCGGCGCTATCTACGCCGGGTTCGCCATGGTGCTGACGCTGGCGATTCCGGTCCGCCGTTTCTACGGCATGGAAAGCCTGATCACGATGCGGCACATCGACAACATGGCCAAGATCACGCTGGCGACGGGTCTGATGGTCGGCTACGGCTACGCGATGGAAGCGTTCTTCGCCTGGTACAGCGCCAGCTCGCATGAAAAATTCATGATGTGGAACCGCATGTTCGGGCCGTACGGCTGGTCGTACTGGACGCTCATCGCGATCAACGTCGTGATGATTCAGTTACTGTGGTCCCGGAAAGTGCGCCAGAACACGACGGTGCTGTTCGTGATGTCATTGCTGATTGGCGTCGGCATGTGGCTCGAACGTTTCGTCATCATCGTGACCTCGCTCAACCGTGACTTCATCCCCGCCTCGTGGGGCATGTATTACCCCACACAGTGGGACTTCATGACGTTCTTCGGGACGATCGGGCTGTTCCTGACGCTGTTCCTGCTGTTCCTGCGCTTCGTGCCGATGATTTCCATCTTCGAAGTCAAGATGCTGTTGCCGCAGTCGAAAGTGAAGGCAGACCATGCACACTAACGAGTCCACCACCAGCCTTCACGGCGTGATGGCCGAGTTCGACTCGGCGCAGGAGATCGTCGATGCCGCGCGCCAGACCATGGCGCAGGGCTTCACGAAAGTGGAGGCCTATTCGCCGGTGCCAATCGAAGAGCTGAACGACATCATCCACAAGACGCGGACGATTCTGCCGAAGCTCGTGCTGACCGGCGGGATCACCGGCATGGCGTCCGGCTTCGCGCTGCAATTCTGGGCCTCGACGATGGCCTACCCGATGAACATCGGCGGCCGACCGCAGGCGAGCTGGCTGACCTTTATCATCCCGTCGTACGAGCTGACCATTCTGTTCGCGGCGCTGACTGCGGTGGTCGGCATGATCGTCCTGAGCGGCCTGCCTCAACCGTACCACCCGGTATTCAACGTCGACCGCTTCTCGATGGCCAGCTCCGACAAGTTCTTCCTGGTTGTCGAGTCGGCGGACCCGAAATTCGACCAGCAGGCGACGACCGAGTTCCTGCGCAGCACGGGCGCGAAGGGAGTCTACGACGTTGACGAATAAGTTCATCTTCGCACTCCTGGCGACCGCGACGCTGTTGGTCGCCGGCTGCCGCCAGGACATGCACAACGCCCCCAGCTACAAGGCGTTGCGCGGCAGCGACTTCTTTGCCGACGGCCGCTCGGCGCGCAACCTGGTGCCCGGCACGGTGGCGCGCGGCTGGCTGCGCGACGACGAAGCGCTCTACACCGGCAAGGTGGCGGGCCAGATCGTCGAGCAGTTTCCGTTCGAGATTGGCCACGCCGAATTGCAGCGCGGCCAGCAGCGCTTCAACATCTACTGCACGCCGTGCCACGGCCAGCTCGGCGACGGCAACGGCATGGTGGTCCAGCGCGGATTGCGGCAGGCCGCCTCGTATCACCAGGAGCGCCTGCGCGCGGAAAAGGCCGGCTACTTCTTCGATGTGATCACCAACGGTTTTGGCGTCATGCAGGGGTACGCGGAGCAAATTCCCGTCCGCGACCGCTGGCTGATTGTCGCCTACGTGCGGGCGCTGCAATTGAGCCAGCACGCAACGGTGGATGACGTGCCGGCCGACAAGCGCGCCGAGCTCGACGCCGCCCCGGCCTCAACGGAGAGACACTAGTGTCGAGCGTCACTTCTGAAACGTTCAAGGCCGGCGACACGCCGCTGCCAGGCCTGAAGCAGTTCGGCCTCATTGCGGCCGCGTTGGGCGTGGTGTTGACCGGCGCCGGCTTCATGATGGCGGGCGAGCAGGGCGCCGAGCGCTTTTTCCAGGCTTACCTGGTCGCCTACACCTTCTGGACCGGCGTGGCTCTTGGCTGCCTGGCGCTGCTGATGGTGCAACACCTCACCGGCGGCGCGTGGGGCATTGTGCTGCGGCGGCCGTTCGAAGCGGCGGTCCGCACCATCCCATTTATGGCGGTGCTGTTCCTGCCGATCGCGCTCGGCATGCACCACCTCTACGAGTGGACGCATGACAGCGCGCTGACCGACCCGGTGCTGATGCAGAAGGCCGCGTACCTGAACACGCCCTTCTTCCTGGTTCGCCAGGTCATCTACTTCGCGATCTGGTCGGCGCTCGGTTATCTGCTGACCTCGTGGTCGGCCGAGCACGATCGCACGGGCGACCCGAAGCTGGTGGATAAGATGGCGAGCCTGTCTGGCGCCGGTCTTGTCCTCTACTTCCTCACCATCACCTTCGCGATGGTCGACTGGACGATGTCGGTCAACCCGCATTGGTTCTCGACCATCTGGGGCATGCTCTACATCGGCGGCCAGGGCCTGTCGGCCTTCGCGTTCGGCATCATGGTGCTGGTGATGCTGTCGCAGACCGCGCCGTTGAATAAGGTGCTGAGCACGCACCACTTCCACGACCTCGGCAAGTTCCTGTTCGCGTTCCTGATGCTGTGGGCGTACCTGTCGTTCTCGCAGCTGCTGATCATCTGGGCGGCCAACCTCCCGGAAGAAATTCCGCACTACATCGTCCGCTGGGAAACCAGCTGGCGCTACCTGAGCGCTTTCATCATCATCGGGCACTTCATCGTGCCCTACGCGCTGCTGCTGTCGCGCGACCTGAAGAAGAATGCCGGCAAGCTGAAGGTAATCGCGATCTGGATCATCTTCGCGCGCATCGCCGACTACTACTGGCACGTCGCCCCCGAGTTCCACAAGGAAGGCCTGAGCCTGAGCCTGCTCGACGTGGCGCTGCCGCTCGCGCTGGGCGGCATCTTTATTTCGCTGTTCGTATCCCAGCTGGCGGGGCGCTCGCTGCTGCCGGTTAACGATGCCGGGCTGGAGAAGGCACTGACCCATCATGTCCACTAACGAGCAGGTGACCCCCTCGACTTCGCTCGGGACGAGCGAACACGACCTCGAGTACGGGCCCACGCCGCCCGGCGCCAAGTACGAGCACACCGACATCGACACGTCGATCGGCTACAAGTTTGCGTTGTGGCTGATCGTGGCGATGCTGGCCTCTGTGGGCATCGTCTACGGCACGTTCTGGTTCTTCGAGGGCCAGATCCAGAAAGCCGACGCCGTGGCACAGAAGTATCCCCTCGCCGTGGGCCAGGACAAGACGCCGCCACTGCCGAACCTGCAGACGCAGCCGTTCAAGGACGTCTACCTGCTGCGCAAAGGTGAGGCCGAGAAGCTGGCCAGCTATGGCTGGGTCGACAAGCCAGGCGGCGTGACGCGCATTCCGATCGATCACGCCATGGCCGTGCTGTTGCAGCGTGGCCTGCCCGCGCGCACCGGCGGCGGTACTGGCCTGAACGTGGTGACCCAGGATAGTTCTGCGGGACGAACGATCGTCCCTCGGTGACGTGGTGATGTGGCGAGCTCGTGATGCGCGAACGGCGGTGATGGCGATGAGCGCGGTGGCGCTCATGACGGCCGTCGTGTCGGCGCAGGGCGAGGCGCCGGGGATTCGTCCCGCGGCGGCGTTGCCGTCGGGCCAGGTGCCTGGCGTGCTTGGCAAGGTTGGGTTCGAGCAGCACCTCAACGAGCAGCTGCCGCTGGACTTGCCGTTCACCGATGAGTCCGGTACGGCCGTGAAGCTCGGTGATTATTTCGGCCGCAAGCCGATCGTGCTGGCGTTCGTGTATTACGAGTGCCCGATGCTGTGCACGCAGGTGCTAAACGGCCTCGAAAGCTCGTTGCGCGTGATCGACGAGAGCATCGGCAAGGAATTCGATGTTGTCACGGTCAGCTTCGACGCCCGGGAAACACCGGTGCTGGCTGCAGCCAAGAAGCAGGCGTATCTCGACCGCTACAAACGGCCCGAAGCGGCCCGGGGGTGGCACTTCCTCACCGGCAGCCAGGCCTCGATTGACGCGCTGACCAAGGCGGCGGGCTTCAACTACGCGTGGGACGAACAGTCGCAGCAGTTCGCGCATGCCAGCGGCATCATCGTCGCGACGCCGGATGGCAGGTTGTCGCGCTACTTCTTTGGTATCGACTACTCGCCACGCGACGTCAAGTTTGCCTTGATCGAGTCGTCGTCCGGAAAGGTCGGCTCGCTTGCCGACCAGCTGCTGCTCTACTGCTATCACTACGACCCGGCCGCGGGCAACTACGGCTTCGCGGCCATGAGAGCTGTTCGGATTGGTGGCGCCGCCACGCTGGTGGCGCTGTTTGGATTCATGTTCGTGTCGATTCGGCGCGACAATCGCGCGACCGGACACTTGCGAATGACAATAGTCGGCAGTCCCATCTTCCCAGAACAGGCCTCGACGTTCGCCGCGGACGTCGACGCGCTGTATTTCTTTATTCTCGCGACGTGCGCGTTCTTCGCGATCGCCGTATCGATCGCCGTCGTCTATTTCG
>CAMBHC010000043.1 GCA_945866285.1 Candidatus Sulfopaludibacter sp. SbA3
GGGAAGCCGATGACGGAGCCATCGAGGGTCACGACGCTACCCGGCTTCGCGCCATCGAGATCCATGCCGAAGATCAACTGGCCCGACGGGCCGTCGTTGATCTGAAACCGCGGCTCGCCTGCCGTTGGGTCTTTGGCAATCATCACCAGCAGGCGGCCATCGATCGCCGTCTGGCCTGGAGGCAAGGTGACGCTGAAGCGCAGCGACGCGGCCTGCGCGTGTGGTGACGAGGTGGTGAGCGTCAGCGCGAGGGCCATCGCGCTTGCAAGGGTTCCGGCCAGGATGATGCGGCGCATGCCGGAGTGTAGATCAGCCATGGGAGATACTACCGGTGTTTGGCGGTTGAGAGAATGAGGAGTCATCGCATGCAGTCTGTGTTCACGAGGGCGGCCACCCTTGCCGGGATCTTGCTGGCCATCTCATCGGGAGCGTGCGCGCCGGCCAACGACGCAAGGCCAGGGAACGCCGCGGTCATGCCCGGGAGTGACCGCCCAATCGATCCGACAGGATGGACCATCACGCCGCCGGCCGCCGGTGCCACCAATGCAGTGAGGGTGGCATTCCCGGCGCCCCTCGAACCCGGCCTGCTGCCCGCACTTGGCGTGCTCGCGCCGGATGGCACACCGCTGCCGGGTGACGTGTTCGCCCGGCAGGACGGACTGAGCTGGCAGTTCACGCCGAAGGCGGCCTGGCCGGCCGGGGATTACCACCTGGCGGCCTTCGGCAAGGCCATGGTTCCGTTCAGCGTCCGCTGAGCCACGGACAAGAAACCGCCGCAGATTAGACCCGGATTGTGCGGGACCCGCCGCGGCCGATGGCCGCGCGATGAAGCAGCAACACAAGAATCGAAAGACCCGGTGGGATTGTTGGGCCCTCTCGATTCTTGTGTTGCTGCTTCATCGACTGCGCCGGGCTTCGCCAGGCGTCGCGGGTCTTCGCCTGCCAGAATCGGCGTCCAATCGGTGTTTAATCGGTGGCTGTCATTTGGCCAGGAGGGCAAGCAGTGCCCATCCCGTGGTCGAGATGCGCTGCGCGTAGCTGTCCTGTCCAGCAGGTCGTGTCGTCTCGGGCCAGCTGCCATCGGGTCGCTGCTGCGATTCGATGAATGCCTTGCCCCTGGCAATCGCTGCGAGCAGCTCCTCGGGCCGGAAGGTTGAGCGCGCGATGCGTGGCTCGACGTTCAACGCACTGAGCGCCAGCACGGCAATCGCGGTGTCGAACACTTGTGGCGGCGCCGTGGCCTCCGGCCCCCAGCCGCCGTTCTCTGTCTGTCCCGTTCGCACGATGCTCAGTGCCGTTCGGCGGAGCCCGTCGGCCATCACGTCGCCGGTCAGGTCCAGCGCCAGCAGAAGCGTGGACGCGTCGTAGACGGTGTCCACGGTCAGCCCGCGCAGCCAGCGGTCGGCCTGGACGATGGTGAAGTTGTCGGGCTGCATGCCCGAGGCGATCAGCGACGTGCGCGCCGACCAGGTGGCGAGAATCGCTCCGTAGGTGGCCGGGGAGCCGAGGCTCTGCGACTGGTCGAGCGTCCACGAGCCATCAGCGGCCTGATCGGCGACCAGCAGCTTCGCGGCCGCCTCCAGGTCGGTGCTGGCCGCCTTGCCGTGGCGTTCCGCCGCCGCGAGTGCACTGGCGAACTGCAGCCGCAGCAGGCGCTTGTCGTCAAACCCGCTCGGCGCCTTGTACTGATCCCACGTCGCCGGCTGCTTCAGGAAATTTAGCGTCTCGTCCAGCGACGGGCCGAGGTCGTAGCCCCGGGCCCCGGCTTCCAGCAGCGCGCGGGTCGCATCGCCGTTGCGGAACTTCGGTAACTCCGTTCGCAGAAACGCGACACCCTTGGCGATCACGGGCGAGAGGGCAACTGGCGGCGCTTGGGACAACATGGCCTACTAGATTATCAAGAGGTGACTGCCCGTGCGGGTTACCAGAGTCCGGCCTTGCCGGTCACCGAGGCGATCAGCTTGACCGGGTCGTAGCCAATGCCCTGTTTGAAGACCGTCTCGACCTTGCGGATGTCCGAGATCGTCGCGGCCGGGTTACCGCCGATCACCACCAGGTCGGCCTGCTTGCCGACGGCGAGGCTACCGACCCTGGCATCACGGCCCATGTACTTGGCGCCGTTCAGCGTCGAGATCGAGATCGCTTCGAGCGGCGTGAAGCCGGCATCGACGAGCAGCTCGACCTGCCGTTGGTTCGCGAAGCCAGGAATGACGCCGCCGCCACCGGTGGGATCCGTGCCGGCGACCAGCAGTCCGCCCGCTTTCGCGAACGCGCGCTCCAGTGCCATGCCCTTGGGGAACAGCGTGGTGTAGATCGATTCCTTGTTTTGCGCGGTTCGCGCGTAGGTCTGCTCGAACTGCTCGCGCAGTTGCGGCGTCAGCACCTCGAGGCCGGGCGGCTTCGGCCGGCCCGGCGTGAAGGTTTCGAACACGGTCAGCGTGGATGTGAGCGCGACCTTGTTGTCGATCAGCGTCTTCAGCAACGCCTTGAACGGCGCGCCGTTCTCGTCGAGTGCGGCAATGGTCTGCTGGCCCGCGTTCTGGCCGGGGCAGACATCCGGCTGCTTGTCGGTGACGAAGTCGGTCGCGGCAAAGAAGCCGTGCTCGAGATTGTCGATGCCCAGGCCGGCGGCCTCGGCGTACGTGACCGAGCAGAGGTGGCCGGTGACCTTGATGTTGCGGCGGTGTGCTTCATTCACCGCGGCCGCCAGTTCGCCGCGGGTGATCTGCATGTAGGTCTTGAGCGACGTCGCGCCCTCGTCCGTCCAGTACTGCACCTGGCGGCGCGCATCCTCCGGCCCCTTCAGCGTCCGCATCTGGATGAACGTGTTGGGGCCGTTCAGGTACGGCGCGGTGGCATCGATGGCGGGTCCGGGCTTCTGGCCGCTCTCCACCAGCTTGGCCATATTCAGGTCCATGAAGCCGTTGACGTTGCCGCCGGTGCGCATCGTCGTCACGCCGCCTGAGAGATAGAGCCGCGAGAAGCTCTCGCCCAGTTGGCCGTAGACGCCAGGACCGTTCGGGTAATAGAGGTGCTCGTGCACCATCACCAGGCCGGGGATCACGCTCTTGCCGGTCAGGTCCATCGTCGTCGCGCCCTCGGGCACGGCCACGCTCGCGAAGTCGCCCATGGCAGCGATGTTGCCGCCACGCATAATCAGCGTCTGGTCCTCGCGCGGCGCCGCGCCGGTGCCGTCGATGACGCGCACGTGGATCAGCGCGACAACCGGGGCATCGACCTTGATGTAGGTGCGGACCGCCGCCGACAGCTCGGGCCGTTGCGCGGTGATCGTGCCGGTCATGGCTCCGGCCAGAAGCAAGGCGATCGCGATGCGTGGGAACGTCATGGCGGGGAATGTTACCTCGCCCGGCTTGAGGAGCAGCCTGTGCTATGCCTGCGGTGCGTGGAGGCGCAGTGGCAGCACACGGCCGAACTTCACGAAGTCGTCGTCCGTCGACAGGATGGGGAAGCGGTATCGTTCGGCCACCGCGCACAGCAGGAAGTCGGTATTCGAGCCCCGAATCCCTTTCGTGCGGCAGAGATTGAAGCACTCGGCGGCCCGCTCGAAGTCGACCGCCGTGATCGCCTCGTCGGGAAACGCCCGCAGGTGGTCGCGGAGGCGCTCGAAGACGGCGCGGTCGCGAATGCCGCTGAGGAGCTCCTGCCGGATAGGACCAACGATGGCGGCGCGCCCGTGAGCGACCAGGCGACGGAGTTCGTCCACCGCCGGGTGGGCAGGCGCGCGTCGTCGCAGGGCCAGCGACCAGACCGAGGTGTCGACGAGCACCTTCATGAGCGCCGGCGCTGTTTCTTGTAGTCGTACTTCGGGTCGTAGTCGACCGTCCCGAACAGATCAGCGATGCGCGCCTGTTTACGCCGGCCGATGTACTCCTGCAGCGCCTCGGTGACCGTCGCTTTCTTGGTCGCCTTGCCGCCGACTTTCACGGCTTCGTCAAGGAGCTTGTCGTCGAGCGCCAGGTTCGTCGCCATCGACACACACTACTACACATCGATGTGTGTGGCATCCAGGCAGTCGGGAGGGATTGCGGTCTCTACTTCCTGGCGCCCAACGGCCCGCCCGAACCTACCGACGCGTGGTGCCCCTACCGCTGCAGGAGGTAAGTCATCTTCACCACCAGCTGGCGATCCTGCTTGCCGAAGATGTCCGCGGGCAGGCCCGTCTGCGACAGGTCGTTGTAGACGACGTAGAGATCGCTGCCGGGACGGTAGATGAAGTTGAAGCGAACGTTGTTGGTGACCTCGTGGGTGGAGGTGTTGTATTGCGTCAGGCTGCGGATGGTCATCCGCGGCGAGAACGTGTAGTCGACGCGCAGGGTCGACAAGTTGACGAGGAAATTGCCCCACGGCATCTTCACGTCGTTGCGGTTGTACTGCAGCTCGGTGGCAAACCGGCTCGACGCACGAATGCCCGCCGCGGCGGTGATCGTCAGGCGGGTGCCGTCATAGAACTGGTTCGGCGCCACCGTGAGGCGTTCGTACACGCGCTTGCCGGGGCTGGTGTTGAAGGTGAACATCATCTCGTTCATCTGGTAGGTGCCCGTCGGGATCACGACGGTGGGGCGGATCCGGAACGGCTGGTCGAGTACATCCAGCGTCTGCTGGAAGATCACGTTGATGAACGAATCGTCGCGAAGGGTCGTGCCGAGCATGTAGTGGTGCTGGCGGCCGACCATGCGGTTGGCCTGGTCGGTGGTGTAGGTCAGCACATACATCGGCTCGAACAGCTTGACGCTGCCCTTGGTGGGCCGCGGCGTCGGCCCAAAGTAGGCCTTGGTCGTGCGGATGCCGGTGCGCTGCACGAAGCCGGCCTCGGCGTTGAAGTTCTCCTGCACATCGAGGTAGTTCAGCCACACGTTCCACTTGGGGTCGCGGTAGGCGATGCGCCCGTAGTAGGCCAGGTCCTTGCCGTCCTTGCCGGGGGTCTCGGTCTTGGCGAGATACGAATTGATCTGCAGGTTGGCGCTCGGCGCCAGGTTGGCGTCGACGCCAAACGTGCGATTGAAGTGGCTGTTGCCGTCGAGCGTGTCCTTGTTGATGAACAGCGCGCCGACGCGCGAGCGCTTGAACACATCGCGGCTGTAACGGCTGACGAAGAAGTTGTCGCCGGGCTTGCCGAACGCCGCATCGGCCTGGATGTCGAGCACGCCAATGTTGTTCTTGCCCGACTTGCCGGCCAGGCGTACGCCGCCGAGGATCGGGATGGGCGTGCCCGCGTCTGAGAGGCCAATGCGGCGGCTGAAGAACAGGTCGGTCTGCACCGGTGCCGAGGTGAACGCCGAACCCGTGCCCATGGTGAAGAAGTTGGAGTTCTCCAGGAAGAAGTCGCGCTTCTCTGGATAGAACAGGCCGAAGCGCGTCAGGTTGACCTGCTGCTCGTCGACCTCGACTTGCGCGAAGTCGGTGTTGATGGTGACGTCCATGTTCAGGCCGGCCGTGACACCGTAGCGCGCATCGAGACCCACGTCGTGGATGGCATCGAAGCTCGACACCGAGGGCGACGACTTCAGGTTACGGCCGCCGCCGACGAAGAACGGCTTCAGCCGGAGGTCGAGTCCGCGGCTGATGCCCGACAGGCCCTGCAGCTCGCCGGCCAGGCTCACCTTCGTCAGGGTGTAGGCCTTGGGAATGGGCGCCCACATCACGGTTTCGTTCTTGCGGCGGACGTGGCGCTGGAAGTTGATCCCCCAGACCTGCTCGTCCTTCGGCACGAAGCGCACGGTGCTGAACGGAATCGCGATCTCCGCGGTCCAGCCATCGGGCAGAATCCTGGCTGCCGATTCCCAGATGCCGTCCCAGTTGCGGTTGACGTTGGCGGTGGTGCCGCGCCCGCCACCCTCGCCCTCGTCAAAGACCTGCTGTTCGAGTTTGGCGCCGAGCGGCGTGGTCAGGAACATGTAGCCGTTGCGCGAGTCGTGAAAGGTGTCGACGATGACCTGGAAGTTGTCCTCGTCGAACAGGCGGTCGGCGTCACGGCGCATCTCGGTAGCGGTGACCGGCAACGACGCGTAGGCGCGGACCCCGATGAACAGGCGGCCCTTGTCGTAGAGCACCCGCACCTCGGTGCGGTCGGTGCCGGACTGGCCCTCGCGCGGTTCCTGCTGGACGAACTGGTCGACGAGATGTGCCGAGGCCCACACGGCTTCATCCAGGACGCCATCGATCTTCGGCGACTCGGTAGCGAGTACCGCACGAAGCGACGGCCGTTCGCCAGGCGTGGGAGCGGTGGTTGCTGGCGGGGTCGCGGGCTTGGCCGGCGCCGCCGGCGGGTGAACGTGCTCCTGCGCTGCGGCCACCGATGGCAAACCCGCGAGCGCGACGAACAGAAGACAACGCGAGACAAGCTGGGGTGTCATGGGTGACCCCAGTGTAGCTGGGCTAGTGGCAGACAGGAAGGCAACGGCGCGATGCGACCGAAACGAACGAGTGGTGTTTACGGCCGAAACAGCCGCGTGAGCGCGAGCGACCAGCCCTGTAGGAGCGGCGTGTCGAGGGTATCGAGTGCCGTGGCCGTGAGGTGCGCGACTGGCGGGAACGAGCCATCAGGCGCGCGCCGGTGCATCGTCACCGCGTGGTGTTCCGGCTCCACGAGCCAGTATTCACGGACGCCCGAGCGATCGTACAGCGCGCGTTTGAGCTCCCGGTCACGCTTCCGCGTTGACGGCGACAGGATCTCGACGACGAGTGCCGGCGTGCCCTGGATGTTCTTGTCGGTCAGGATCTCGAACTGGTCAGGCGCGACGAATACCAGGTCGGGCTCGACGATGTCGTGGAAGGAGAAGACCACGTCAAACGGCGACAGGAAAACGCGCCCTCGTTCGGGCCGATCCTCGACGAAGGCGCCGATGGTCAAGTGCAGCCGCCCCACCAACTCCTGGTGACGCAGGTTCGGGGCCGCCGTCACGTAGTGCTCCCCATCGATGATCTCGTGCCGGAGCCCATCGTCTTCGGGGAACAGCAGGAAGTCGTCGTAGGTGAGGCGTCGATTCGGAATCGAGTGAGCGAGCATGACGTCCCTCCCGTCCATGAGCGAATATTACACCCGGGCATGACGGGATGAACCTGCTAAGGCCGTGCCGAGCGGGTCTCGGCCTGAACCTGCGTCGGCGTTAATCGAACGTGGCAGAAACCGCGATCCGGATCGTCGATTGGCATCGCAGAATCTGCGGCAAGAGCCTGAATGCCTACTGCGCTGAGAAGCTGGCGACGTTGTAGCGACCGCTGTCGATTCAGCAGCCTGCAGGTCGCGCCACCGACACGACGCTCGGCCGCCGGGTGGCCATCAAGATCCTGCCCGACGCGTTTGCCTCTGACCCCGAGCGCCTCGCGCGATTCGAACGCGAGGCGAAGACGCTCGCGTCACTCAATTACCCCAACATTGCCCAGATTTACGGGTTCGAAGCGTTTCGTAGCATCCAGATGTCTGGCGCGAGCATTGAGGCGGGACCGCCTGCAGTGCTGTTCGAGGGCGCGCCGGCCACCCTCCCGAACTATTTCCAGTATCAGCCGACCGCCGCCGGCCAGCGCTTCCTGGCGATTGTGGACGCGGGGATCATTCCGCGGCTGACCGTGGTGCTCAACTGGCGGGCCCGCTCCGGTCAGTGATTTCGCTCGGTCACGAGGTGGCTAAGGGCTGGATCTCCTCCAGCAAGTGGCGCGCCGCCACCGCCTGAACGCCATCGGCCATGGGCCAAGTCTCCTGGCCGGCGTGTACGACCGTGAGTTCATCCAGCTTCAAGTCGGCCAGCGCGATCCGCATCGACGGCGTGAATGCCGGGGCCTCGGTGCGCTTGATCTCAAAGCCGAAACGGCTACGACCGCGGACGACGAGCAGGTCTAGTTCTGCGCCTTGGTGGGTCCCCCAGAAATAGCAGTCGTCGGGTCGAGCGCCCAGCCGCCGGATAATCTGAGAGACCAGAAACCCCTCCCACGACGCCCCGACCTTGGGATGGCCGCGTAAGTCATCGCGCGTCTCGAGACCGAGCAGCGCGTGCGCCAGTCCGCTGTCAGCGATGTACACCTTCGGCGACTTCACCTGCCGCTTGCCGAGGTTCTCGTACCACGGCCGCAGGATCCGGACGACGAAGGTCGCGGCCAGCAGGTCCAGGTAGCGACGAGCCGTGGCGTCGCTGGTGCCCAGGGCCCGGCCAAACTCCGAGGCGTTCCAGACCTGGCCGTGCCAGTGCGCCAGCATCATCCAGAAGCGGCCCAGCACAGCGGCCGGCACGCCGCTGCCGAGCGACGGGATGTCGCGCTCCACGAACGTCCGCGTGAAGTTTCTTCGCCACTCGAGGCTGCGCGCTTCATCGCGAGCCAGGTACGAGGCGGGAAACCCACCCCGGAGCCACAGCCGGTCGAGCGAGAAGGCCGTGTGGCCGGTGAGCTCGTCGAGGCTGAACCCGTCAATGTGATGAAACGCGATGCGGCCGGCGAGCGACTCTGAGGTCTGGCGGAGCAATTCCGGGGACGCACTACCGAGTACCAGAAAACGCGCCGGGTGGCGCGGACGGTCGGCGAGCACACGGAGCACGCGGAAGAGATCCGGCAGGTGCTGAACTTCGTCGAGCACCACCAGGCCCGTGACGGAGCGCAGGGCCAACCCGGGATCCTGCAGTTTCTGCCGGTCAACATCGTCCTCGAGGTCGAACACGGTGCGCGGTCCCCGCCATCCCGCCACCACCTGCCGGGCGAGAGTGGACTTGCCGACCCGGCGCGCCCCGAGCAGGGCCACCACCGGATAGTCGCGGAGCAGCCGCCGAATGGCGGCGAGGTGGGCCGTGCGCCGAATCTGCACGATGGACGCTTGCCATGAATATTCGATACACGATGTCGAATATTCATGGTGCCGGTAGCGCAGTGCGAACTCGACGAAGCCCAGGTCGGTCCAGCCTTCGACCGCCTTGAGGCAACGAAGCCGCGGTTCAGCCGGTGACGGCGAACAGCGGCGGGTGTTGCACACCGCCCGCCGACTGGTCCTGCCACGCTTTCGCCAGCGCGACCAGGTCGCCCTCGCGATAGAGGTGGCCGGAGAACATCACGCCGGCCGGCGATCCATTTGACTTGAGACCGTTGGGCACCGCAATCGACGGGTGACCCGTCAGGCTCATCACCGGATTGAGGCTGGTGCGCGAGTCGAGTGTCAGGGTGGTGAACATCACCGCGTCGACGTCGCTCATGGCGCGCGCCACATCCTGCATGATTGCCGCGCGACGGCGATTAGCCTGCAGGTAATCCACCGCCGTCACCAGTTGGCACGCGCGCAGGTAACGGCTGGTGCGCGGCCGCAGGCCCTTGTGCTGGCCCGACACGGTGAAGCTGTCGAACGCTGCCGCTCGCTCCACGTACTCGATGAAGTAACTGAGATCGCCGCTCGGAAAAGTCAGCGGGTGCATGGTGCAGCCCAGTTGCTTCAGCACGGTGAGCGCGCGGCTGTTGTTGGCGCGCTGGTCGGCGTCGGTTTCCGCTTCGAGCATCCCAGGCACGTAGCCGATGCGTTTCGGATAGTGTCCGCGCGTTGCGTCCCACACGACCGGCGTCTCTCGCACCGCGAGATCCCGGTGATCCGCTCCGGCAATGGCGCGCAAGACAATCGCGCAATCCTGGGCGTGCCGGCACATGGGGCCAATCTTGTCGAGCGTGGTGCCCGCGGCCATCACGCCGGATCGGCTGACACGGCCGAACGTCGGCCGCAGCCCGACAATGCCGCAGCGAACGGCGGGGGAGAGGATGGAGCCGCCCGTGTCGGTGCCGATCGAGAAGCCTACGAGCCCGGCCGCCGTCGCCGCTCCCGGACCCGCCGATGATCCGCTGGATCCTTCCGACAAATTCCACGGGTTGTTGGTGCGGCCGCCCGCCCACTGATCGCCAAACGCCATTTCACCGGTCGTCAGCTTGGCCACCAGCACCGCGCCGGCTTGTCGCAGTCGATCAACCACCGTGGCGTCTTCGTCAAAGGCCTGCCGCTCCAGCGGCGGCGCGCCCCAGCGCGTGGGGTAGCCCTTCGCGGCAATGATGTCTTTGACGCCGTAGGGCACACCGTGCAGCACACCGCGATACTTGCCGGATGCGATCTCCTGGTCGGCGGCCGCGGCTTCCGCCAGCGCGCGCTCCTCGGTCACCTGCGCGACGCAGTTCAACTGGCCGTTGTACCGCTTCAATCGCGCCAGGTACATCGTCGTCAACTCGACAGATGTAACTTGTCGCGACTGCAGCAGGTGAGCAAGATGCGTCACCGGCCAGAAGGCCACCGCTGCGAGGTTCTGCGGACGACGGACGCGCGGCGCGGGCTCGACGCGAAACGTGGCCGGCGGCAACGGCCGAGGCGCGACCCCGGGGGGATTGGGATCGAAGTGCATCGGCAGCGGCGAGGCGTTGGTCAGCGTCGGCTTGTCGATGCCTTCGGCGCCTCGCGCGAGACTCGACAGCGAATCGACGAGGTCCAGGCACTCCTCGTCGGTCCACGCAAGTCCGGCCAGCCGGGCCGACTCGCGGACCATTTCGAGCGTGACCTTCTTGGTCCCCGGCTGCATCTGCGCCCACAGCACGCCCGGCAGCAGCGTGTGGCCAAGTCCGGTGGTGGCAAAGAAGGCGAGCAGGGCGCGGCGATCGAGCATGCAGCCGATTCTACACGCCGGAGCCGGGCAGCGGACGCACCCGTCGGCGCTGTCGCGTTTCTGTTAGCATCCCCGCCATGCGACGACTGGCATCGCTCGACCGGCTCCGCGGCCTGATCATGGTGGTGATGGCGATCGACCATGTCGGCTTCATGGTGGGGCGCTTTCATTCCGGCGAGATGTGGGCGGGGATGTGGACCCGCTATGCCAGCCCGATCGCGTTCCTCACGCGCTTTGTTACCCACTTCTGTGCGCCCGGCTTCTTCTTCCTGATGGGCGTCGGCATCAGCCTGTTCGCGGCGGCGAGACGCCAGCAGGGCTGGAGCGCGGCGCGCATCTCGCGCTTTCTGGCCACGCGCGGCCTGTTGCTCGTCTTCGTCAGCTTCTTCGTGGAACTGCCGGCCTGGATCATCGGCCTGCTCTCGTCACGCGTCGAATCGCCGATCGGGCCCGACGCCGTCATCCCTGGTGATGGCCCGCCGCGCTTCGTCTTCACGGTGCTCGTCGGCCTCGGCCTGTCGATGGTGTTGTCGTCGCTGTTCGTCCGCGCGCGCACCGTCGTGTGGGCGGGGCTGGCCGTGACCGCGCTCGCCGCCAGCGTGGTGCTGACGCCGGGCCCAGAGGGGCTTCTCATTCAGCACGGTTTTCTCACGCGGCTGCTGCTGATACCTGGCCTGACGCATCACATCTGGGTGCAGTACCCGGTGGTCCCGTGGTTCGGCATCACCGCACTGGGCGTGCTGTTCGGGCGGTGGATTGCGCACGACCGCACCAAGGCCTTTGCGGCGTTGCCGTGGATCGGCCTGGCAGCGCTGACCGCCGCCATCGCCCTGCGCGCGCTCGGCGGCGTCGGCAACATCCGGCCACCGCGCGACACGTCGTGGATGGAGTTCCTGAACTTCATCAAGTACCCGCCCGCGCTGGTCTTCACGCTGTTCACACTCGGGGTCAACGTCCAGGTCCTGGCATTAATGGACTGGTTGCAGGAGCGGATGGGTCGCATCGGGCAGTGGCTCCAGGTCTTCGGCCAGGCGCCCATGGCGTTCTACCTGGCGCACCTGTGGCTCTACGCCCTCATCGGCGCCGCTGCGTTTCGTGACGGCACTGGCTACGCGACGGTCTACCTGGTGTGGCTCGCCAGCCTCGGGCCGTTGTACCTTGTGACCCGCCGATATCGGGACTTCAAGCAGGCCAAGGCCGTCGAGTCGTACTGGCGGATGTTCTGACCGAGGGGGTGCCGATTCGATACAACGTCGTTGTCGTTCTGAGGAACAGGCCGTCGTTGGTGGCGATGGTGAGCAGAAATTGGGAAGAGGCGCCAAGTGCAGACGCCTCTTCCTTCGCAACTGGAGCGCCAGTGGCGCCCGTCTTACTTCGGCATCAAGACGGTGTCGATGACGTGAATCACGCCGTTCGACGCCGCGATGTCAGTCGTCACGACGTTGGCCGCATCAATGGTCACCTTGCCACCCATCACCTTTACCGCGACAGATCCGCCCTGGACCGTCTTGGCGCTGGTCACCTTGACGACGTCAGCGGCCATCACCTTGCCGGCGACCACGTGGTAGGTCAGGATGGCCGTCAGCTTGGCCTTGTTCTCGGGCTTCAGCAACATCTCGACCGTGCCGGCCGGCAGCTTGGCGAACGCCGCGTCGGTCGGCGCGAACACCGTGAACGGGCCCTTGCCCTTGAGCGTGTCGACCAGGCCAGCCGCGCCGAGCGCCGCCGCGAGGGTCTTGAACTGTCCCGCGCCCACGGCGGTGTCAACAATGTCCTTGCCCTGGGCGCGACCGGTGCTACCCATCGACAACACCAGGGCCGCCACCGCGGCGCCAACCATCAGTTTCTTTGCAAATGCGTTCATCGATACTCTCCTTGAGTTCCGTTTCTAAACTGTCGCCGCGGCAACAACACCACCGCGATATGTCGGGTATGACGCCCCCCTGGCACTGGCGGGTGCAGGCGGGCCGAAGGCGGTTTGCCTGGTTGTGCCTCTGGAGGCCATGTGCTTAACTAGCAGGCAAATGCTGTCTCCCGCCATTAGTAGTGGCCTGCGTGAATATGCCGTGGGTCCCAAGCTC
>CAMBHC010000044.1 GCA_945866285.1 Candidatus Sulfopaludibacter sp. SbA3
CGCTGATCGAGCCGCTCCTGGACACCGAGCGCCGACACCTCGGCCAGCGACCGTTGCAGCGCGACGTCGAGGAGCGCGGCGGCCTGGGTGGGATTGGTATGCGCGCCGCCCACGGGCTCGATCACGATCTCGTCGATGACCTCGAGCCTGAGCAGGTCCGGGGCCGTGATCTTCAGCGCTTCCGCGGCTTCCACCTTCTTCGCCGAGTCGCGCCACAGGATCGCCGCGCAGCCTTCGGGCGGAATCACGCTGTAGATCGCGAACTCGTGCATCAGGATGCGGTCGCCCACGGCGATGCCGAGTGCCCCGCCACTGCCGCCCTCACCGTGCACGAGCACGATCACGGGTACTTCCAGCATGGCCATCTCGCGCAGGTTGAGCGCAATCGCTTCGGCCACACCGCGCTCCTCGGACTCGATGCCGGGAAACGCCGCCGGCGTGTCGACGAAACAGATGATCGGCCGGCTGAACTTCTGCGCCAATTCCATGGTGCGCAGCGCCTTCCGATAGCCGTCGGGCCGCGCGTAGCCGAAGTTGCGGTAGATCTTCTGCTTGGTGTCGCTGCCCTTCTGGTGTCCGACCACCATGACCGGCGCGCCCTTGTAGAACGCGGTGCCCGTGACGATCGCGTGGTCATCTGCAAAGCGGCGGTCGCCGTGGAGCTCGACGAAGTCCGTGAACAAGCGCTCGATGTAGTCGAGCGTCGTCGGCCGGCCCGGATGCCGAGCCACCTGCACCCGCTGCCATGGCGTCAGGTTCTTGTAGAGTTCGCCGCGGATGGCAGAGACGCGCGTCTCGAGCCGTGCGATTTCGCGGTCGCGGTCGTCGCTGATGGCGAGCGTTGACAGCGCCTCGATTTCCTTCAGCAGGATGGCGATGGGTTCTTCGAATTCAAGTAGGTCAGGCATAAGCGGGCTTGGGGACTTGAGGGCCTGAGGGCTGGGCCATCACGAGTGAACGGTGACCGATCCTGGGCCACAGAGGCGTTCGACGTCGGCGACGAACGCCTCCGAGGTCCTGACGCGAATCGACGAGGTGACGTCGGCCCGGACGATGACATGCCGCGCGCCGCCGTTCATTTCCACTTCGAGGGCGACTGGCCGGTCACCGCGGTGCTTGGGCAGTAACTCCCAAAGCGCCTCAATCGTCTCACGCGGGCAGGTGTCCTTCAACCGGATCCTGACGCCGCGCGACAGCCGCTCCTTGAGCAGCGCCAGGGGCATCATGTCGGTGCACTGGAAGCGGGAGTTCTCTTCGTCGCGTTCGAACTTACCGCGAACCAGCAGCAGGGCGCCGTTCTCGATCACCGTGCGGTGTTTGCCGTACATTTCCGGGAACACCACCACCTCGACCGAGCTCTGGTGATCCTCGAGCGTGAACACGCACATCGGATCGCCCTTCTTGGTCTTCAGGCCGCGGAAGCCGCCGACGATGCCACCGACATACACGTCGTCGATGACCAGCCGGCCCGGGGCGCCATCAAGACCCTCAGGAATCTCGCTGAGCGTGAGGTCGCCCACGGTCTTGGCGCCGAACGCGCGCAGGCTCTCGGCGTGGCGATTGATCGGGTGGCCGCTGAGATAGAGACCGAGCGCTTCTTTCTCGTGCGACAGCAACTCCATCTCGGTCCAGGGCGGCGAATCGGGCAAGCGAATGATCGACAGTCCGCCCTCGTCCCCGCCGCCAAACAAATCGGCCTGGCCTTGATCGCGATCGCGTTGTGTGCGGTTGCCGTGTTCAATGGCGCTGTCGACGGCACCGAACAACTTGGCGCGGCCGGCAATCAAGGGGACGTCCGTGGGAAGCAGGCGGTCGCACGCGCCTGAGCGGACCAGGGCTTCGAGCACCTTCTTGTTCACCAGCCGCAGATCGAGCTCTTCGCAGAGCTGATGGACGGAGGTGATGCGGCCGGTGCGTTCGCGCACCTCGATCAGGCTGCGGATGGCGCCTTCGCCGAGACCCTTGATGGCCGTGAGCCCGAACCGCACGCCTTCGGGGACCACCGTGAAGTGCAACTGGCTCTCGTTGATGTCGGGCGGCAGCACCGCGATGCCCCGCTCGCGCGATTCACTGATGTAGACGGCCAGCTTCTCGGTGTTGGCGGCTTCAATCGTCAACAAGGCGGCCGCAAAGTGGCGCGGGAAGTTGGCCTTGAGGTACGCCGTCTGGTAGGCCAGGAACGCGTACGCCGTCGAGTGCGACTTGTTGAAGCCGTACCCGGCGAAGAACTCCATCAACTCGAAGATCTTGCTGGCCTTCTTCTCGCTGACGTTCTTCTCCAGCGCGCCCTTCATGAAGGCTTCGCGCTGCTTCGCCATGACCTTGGGATCTTTTTTGCCCATGGCCTTGCGCAGCACGTCGGACTGGCCCATGGTGAAGCCGGCCACCACCGAGGCCATGCGCATGACCTGTTCCTGGTAGGCGATGACGCCGTAGGTATCGGCGAGCACCGGCTCCAGGACCGGCAGGTCATACTTCACCACGCTGCGCCCGGCCTTGCGGTTGATGTAGTCGTCCACCATGCCGCCCTTGAGCGGACCTGGGCGATACAGCGCGTTCATGGCGATCAGGTCTTCGAGCCGTTGCGGCTTGGCGCGGCGCAGGATTTCGCGCATGCCCGAGCTCTCAAACTGGAAGATGCCGTAGGTCTGGCCGTCGACAAACAACTGATACGTCTTCGCATCGTCCAGCGGCACGTTGTCGATGTCGAGGACGATGTTCTCGGTGCGCTTGATCTCGGCGAGCGCATCGTTGATCAACGTGAGCGTGCTGAGGCCCAGGAAGTCCATTTTCAGCAGGCCGACGCGTTCGACCTCCTTCATGGCCCACTGGGTCGTGATTTCGTCGCGGTTGCTCTTGTAGAGCGGCGCGTAATCGGTAATCGGTCCCGGCGCGATCACGACGCCGGCGGCGTGGACGCCGGCATTCCTGGAAACACCCTCGAGCCGCTTGCCCATCTCCAGCACGTCGTTGACGCGGCTGTCAGCGCGGGCCATGTCGCGCAGAATGGGATTCTCGGCCAGCGCTTTCTCGAGCGTCATGTCGAGCGCCGGCGGAATCTGCTTGGCGATCTTGTCGACGTCCGCGTACGGCATGTCCATGACGCGGCCGACATCGCGAATGACCGCCTTGGCCTTCATGGTGCCGAAGGTGATGATCTGCGAGACGTTCTCGCGACCGTACTTGTCGGTCACGTAGGCGATCACTTCCCCACGCCGCCGCTCGCAGAAGTCGACGTCGATATCGGGCAGCGACACGCGCTCGGGATTCAGGAAGCGCTCGAAAATCAGGTCGTAGTGCAGCGGATCGACGTCGGTGATGCGCAGCGCCCAGGCGACCAGGCTGCCGGCGGCCGAGCCGCGGCCCGGTCCGACCGGGATGCCGTGCTCGCGCGCGTAGCGGATGAAATCCCACACGATCATGAAGTACCCGGGGTACTCCATCTTCTTGATCATGGCGATCTCGTACGCGAGGCGCTCGTCGTACTCGGCCAGCGTGTGACGAAGCTCGCCCTTCTCGTCGGTCTGGCGCAGGCGCTCGAGCCGCACCTTGAAGCCTTCGCGGGTGACATGCTCGAAGTACTCGTCGAGGGTGAAGCCCTCGGGCACGGCAAACGTCGGCAGGTGATTCTGGCCCGACGGAATGGTGACGTTGCAGCGCTCGGCGATCAGCAACGTGTTCTTCATGGCCTCGGGATAGTCCCCGAACACCTCGGCCATCTGCGCGGCGGTCTTCAGGAAGAACTGATCGCCGTGATACTTCAGGCGGTTCTCGTCGTTGACCGACTTGCCGGTGCCTATGCACAGCAGGATGTCGTGCGGCTTGTGGTCGCCGTGGCGCAGGTAGTGCACGTCGTTGGTGACGACCAGTGGCATCTCCAGGTCGCGCGCAATCGGAATCAGGCCGTTGTTGACGATGCGCTGCTCTTCAATGCCCTGGAACTGCATTTCGAGGAAGAAGTTGCCCTTGCCGAGGATGTCGCGGTACTGCGCCGCCGCGGCGAGCGCCTTTGGCATCTGCTCGGCGCGAATGCCACACGCGACCTCCCCCTTGAGGCAACTGCTCAGGCCAATCAGCCCTTCGGCGTGTTGCGCGAGGAGTGCCTTGTCGATGCGCGGCTTGTAGTAAAAGCCTTCGGTATAGCCGGCCGACACCAGCTTGATGAGGTTCTTGAACCCCTTCTCGTTCTCGGCCAGCAGCACCAGATGGTTGGCCGTCTCGCCGGGCGTCCCGCTCTTGTCGCGGCGATCACCGGGCGCCACGTAGACTTCGCAGCCGAGGATGGGGTTGATGCCGCGCTTGCGCGCGGCGTCGTGGAACACCACCGACGAGAACATGTTGCCGTGCTCGGTCACGGCCAGGGCCGGCATCTTCAGCCGCTGGGCCTCGTCCAGCAACTCGTCGATGCGGCAGGCGCCGTCGAGCAGCGAGAACTCGGTGTGCAGGTGAAGGTGGACGAAGTCGTTCATGACCGGCGGGGTGCTATTCCCACTCGATGGTTGACGGCGGCTTCGAGCTGATGTCGTAGACCACGCGGTTGATGCCGCGGACCTCGTTGACGATGCGCGATGAGATCGCCGCGAGCAGGTCGTGCGGCAGGCGCGCCCAGTCGGCGGTCATGCCGTCGAGGCTTTCGACTGCGCGCACCGCCACCGTGAACTCATAGGTGCGGGCATCGCCCATCACGCCAACGCTCTGCACCGGCAGCAGTACCGCAAAGCTTTGCCACACGCGCTCGTACCAGCCGGCCTTGCGCACTTCATCGACCACGATCGCATCGGCCTTCTGCAGCAATGTGATCTTGTCGCGGGTGATGTCGCCGAGAATGCGGACCGCGAGGCCTGGGCCCGGAAACGGCTGTCGAATCAGGAATTCCTTCTCGATGCCGAGGTCGCGGCCGACGCGGCGCACTTCGTCCTTGAACAGCTCGCGCAGCGGCTCCACGAGCTTGAACTTCATGCCTTCCGGCAGGCCGCCGACGTTGTGATGGCTCTTGATGGTGGCCGACGGACCGCGCACCGACACCGATTCGATGACATCAGGGTAGAGCGTGCCTTGCGCCAGGAAGTCGAATTCGCCGAGCGTTTGCGCCTTGTCGTTGAAGACGTCGATGAACGTGGCGCCAATGATCTTGCGCTTCTGCTCGGGGTCAGTGACGCCGGCGAGCCGCGTGAGGAAGATGTCGGTCGCATCGACATGGTGCACGGGCAGCGCCAGCTTCTTGTAGCGCGCCACCACCTGCTGGGCCTCGTTCAGGCGCAGCAGGCCGTTGTCGACGAAGACGCACTGCAGGCGATCGCCAATCGCGCGGTGGATGATCGACGCCGCGACGGTCGAGTCGACGCCGCCCGACAGGCCACAAACGACACGGCCGTTGCCCACCTGGGCTGTGATGCGGGCGGTCGCCTCATCAATGAACGACGTCGTGGTCCAGTCGCCAGTGCAGCCGCAGACGTCGAACGCAAAGTTGCGAAGCAATTCGCTGCCGCGATCGGTATGGGCGACCTCGGGGTGGAACAACATGGCGTAGTAGCCGCGGTCCGGCGCTTCCATCACGGCCACGGGCGCGTTGTCGCTGGTGGCCGCGACAGTAAACCCGGGCGGCGCGGCGGCCACGAAGTCGCCGTGACTCGCCCACACCTTCAGTTCGGCCGGGATCCCTTTGAGCAAGCGCGACTCGGTGGCCGGCTGGCGCCGAACCAGCGCGTAGCCGAACTCGCGGTGCGCAGAGCGGCCCAGTTGGCCGCCCAGCATGTCGGTCATCAACTGCATGCCGTAGCAGATGCCGAGTGTCGGGACGCCCAGGTCGAGCACGGCGCGGTCGCAGTGCGGCGCGCCCTCGTCGTCGACGCTGCTCGGGCCGCCAGACAGGATGAGGCCGATGGGCGCCTTGGCCTTGATGGCGTCAAGTGACGTATTGAAAGGGAGTATTTCGCAGTACACCGACAACTCGCGCAAACGGCGAGCGATCAGCTGGGTAAACTGCGAGCCGAAATCAAGGACGATAATGGTTTGGTGGGCCACGGAATCTCGAATGAGAGGTAAGCCGCTATTATAAGGGCTGATGGCCCTTTTGTTCGCGGCGCTGATCGCGATTCTTCAGGCTCCCGTAACCACGGTGGCGCCGCTCGACCCGCGCTGGTCGATTCCCTTCGACACGCCGCCCGTGGCCGCGGCCGGATTTGACGCGACGACGGCCTACGTTCCTCTCAAGGGGGGCCAGCTCGCGGCAGTGGATCTCGAGAACGGCACCGTTCGGTGGCGCCTGGATGTCGCGACGGCGTTCACGCCGGCCACCGGCGACGGCCTGGTGTTTACCACCACGGAATCGTTGATTGAAGCCCGCGACGCGCTGACGGGCGCCACGCGTTGGCGCACGCCGCTCCCGGGTGGCGCGGCGGTGCCGCTTTACTGGGACACCGGCTGGCTCCTCGCCTCGACTCCCAACGGCGATCTCACCGCGTTTCGCGCGTCGGACGGCACCTTGGTCTGGCGCCAGCCGCTTGGCGCGCCGCTCGCCACGGCTCCGGCGCCAGCCCTGGACCGGCTCTATTTGCCGCTTGCCGACAACCGGCTCGTCTCGGTGCTGCTGACCTCGGGTGAAACCAGGTGGTCGCGCATGCTGACCTCTCGCATCACCGGTTTGCTCGCCCTGGATGACCAACTCGTGTTCGGGACGGCCGGTCACCAGGTCGTCAGCGTGAGCCTGACCACGGGCCGCGAACGCTGGGCATGGGACGTGGGCGGCGACGTGTCGGGGCTGCCGGCCGCCGATGGGAAGCGCATCTACTTCGCCGCGCGCGACAACGTGCTGCGCGCCGTCGATCGCAAGAGCGGCAACCTGCGCTGGAGCGCGACGCTGCCGTCGCGGCCGTCGGGTAGTCCCCTGCCGCTGCCGAACATGGTGCTGATGCCACTGGTGGGCTCGGCCATTGCCGGCTTCGACCTCGAACTGGGCAAGGCCGCGGTCACCGTGCAATCAGCCGGTGAGATTGGCCTGCAACCGTTCTTCCGGCCCAACGCGCGGCCGACGGCGGTCAGGCTGGTGACGGTCAGCCGCGAGGGCCAGCTACAGGGATTCGCGCAGCGGTTCGAGCCGGTGCCGGTGCCGCTGGATGTGTTGCCAGGCGTCCCCGCTGTGCCCTAGGCCACCGATTCGGCGAGATCAAGTACAGCCACAGATTAGCCACAGATTAGGCACAGATTAGTCACCGATTACGGCCACTCATGGGTGCTCACATCTCACCCATCGGGGCTCACACCGAACAGCCCTGACGAATCCCGCGAACCAGTTCCGGTGAGTAGTCATCGGATTACTCTCGCACCATCTGGATGTCGGGAGCCGGGGCGTCGCGGGTTGCGCAGCAATCGGTGACTAATCTGCGTCTAATCGGTGGCTGTATTCAATCAGTGGCTGTTGATAGCCGTCGCAAGGCGAGCGATGCCCTCGGTGATCTGTTCGTGGCTAATCCCCGCGAACGACAGCCGCGCAAATCCGTGGCCCTGCCCGTCCACGAAGAACGCGCTGCCCAGCACGAAGCTCACCCTGGCCTTCAGCGCCCGCTCGAACAGTTCGCGATCATCGACGCCCTCGGGCAACTCGATCCACAGGAAGAAACCGCCGCGCGGCGATGTCCACTTGACGCGCCCCGCGAGGGACGACTGCAGCGCCTGCTCCATCACGCTGCGCTTCGCCTGGTAGTGCGCGCGTAGCCCTGGCGCGATCCGATCGACGACGCCACGATCCATGGCGCCGTGGACGATGCGCTGGTCGAAGAGGCTGCTGCAGATGTCGGTGGCTTGCTTGGCCAGCTCGACCCGCTGCGCGATCTCGCGTGGTGCGACCAGCCACGCAACCCGAAGGCCCGGCACGAGGACCTTGGAGAAGCTGCCCAGATAGATGACGCGGCCGTCCGTGTCGTCGGCCTTGATCGGCCGCGTGTCGGCTGCCGTGGTCACGTCCTCGAAGTAGACCGGCCCGTACGGATCGTCCTCAAGAATCAACAGGTCATGCCGTCGCGCGAACTCCAGCAATGCGAGCCGCCGCGCGCGGCTCATCAACAGGCCCGCCGGATTCTGGAAGTTCGGCGTCACGTAGATGAACTTGGCGGTCTTGCCGCCGGCCTTGATGCCAGTGACCGCGGCTTCAAGCGCAACGAGATCGATTCCTTCACTGTCCTGCGGCACGCCGGCGAACTGTCCCTGCAAGTTGTGGAACGCGGCGATCGCGCCGCTGTAGGTCGGCAGTTCGACCAGGATGACGTCACCGGGATCGATCAACACGCGGCCCAGCAGGTCGAGGCCCTGTTGCGACCCCGTCGTGATGACCATGTCCTCGAACGCCGCCGTGATGGCGCGGTCGTGGAGCGTCTTCGCGATCAGTTGCTCGATCAGCGGCCGATAGCCGCGCGTCGCGCCGTACTGCAGCGTGTTGCCGTCCCGCTGGGCCAGCAGGTCGGCGGTGATCGCCGCGAGGTCGTCCCACGGAAACACGTCAGGCGCGGGATATCCAGCCGCGAGCGAGATCAGGCCGGGCACCGCGGCGCCGAGTATGCCGCTGCGGCGGATGGCTGATTCCTGGAAGTTCTGGGCGGCGGTTGAAAGATGCGTCATGCGCGTGTCACCTGTTGAAAGCCGTCGGCCGGCCGAACGTAAACTTCTGAAGTTTGCTGTGTGCGATGCAAGCGCACGTAGGTCGCCACACCGGTGAGTCCCACGAACTGATAGACCACCCCGCGCACGAGCCAGGCGAACACCTGCAGCGGCAACGCCGCGAGACCCACAAACGGCACGAACGCGATCAGGCCGAGTGCCGCCGTGGCCAGAATCGACACGCCGGTCGCCATTAGCATCAGCGCGAGAATGGAGGTCAGCACCTGCCCCATCGCCTTGGTCCGCCGCCGCAGTAACCGCGCCACGTGTGGCACGGCCTCCCACACACCGCAGTCCTCGGCGGCAATCACGATTTGCAGCAGCAGGTAGATGAAGTTGACCAGCGTGACCGCGAGAATCAGGCCGAGTGACGCCAGCGTGACGGCCAGCGGTCCGTCGAACGCGGCCGTGGCCGGGGGGCCGAACACCAGCGCCATGTAGCTACCGGCCAGCACGGCGTAGACCACGGTGAGCCCGATCCCGAGCCACAGGTAACGGCCAAACAGCGTGCGGACGCCGGTCGTGAAGCGCTCGACGTTCGATCGGTTGGCTTGCGCGAATGACGACAACCGCAGGGGCGGCTGCTCGATCGGTCCGGCGGCGCGCTCGCCGGCCAGTAAGACCGTGACGCTGCCGGCCTTGACCGCAAACATCAGCACCGAACCACCGCTCAGGATCAGGCCGAGGGCGAGCAGGAATGCGGCCAGTGCGAACGGCTGCGCCAACAGGACACCGACCATGGTGGACACGATCTGGCTTGGCTCGAGCCGGATAATCTCGACCGGGTCGCCGCCGACGACCAGCGCCACCAGGACCAGGCCGCCGACGATCGGCACGGCGAGCAGCGTTTTGAACAAGGTGTCAGCCACGAACTGGACGAGGACGACTTGCCAGTTGGCGGCGGTGACGAGCGCACCGCGCTTGAGCGAGAACTTCAACGAAGCGGCTGTGCTGGACAGATCCACATTCTACAATGGCGGTGCGGATGGTCTTCCCTTCCTTCGTCGCCCGGAGCGCCCAAAAGTTGGTCCTGGGCGGAGCCGTGGTTGCGCTGGCCATCTGGATTGCTGCCGAGGTGGCCGAACGTACGCAGTTGGGGGCCGACCTGGCTGCGTCCCGGGCTCGTCTGCAGGCCGAGGTGTCGGGGCAGTTCGTCACGCTCGGTCATCGCCTGGACGATGCGGTCAGGGCCGTCACACTCGACGCTGAAACGGTGCTACTGGCCGAACAGGGCGACGCCGGCGCGACGCGCCGGCTGTTTGACCTGGCGGCGGCCGGCGTACGCACCTCGTCTGAACCGGTGGCGATCACGATCTACGGCGCGCGCAACCAGCCGGTCGCGTGGGTTGGCCGCTCCGAGGACGTGCCGGATGCGCGCCTCACGGGGCCGGCCTCGTTGTTCCTCGGGCAAAGTACCCAAGGCCTCCAGCTGGTTCGCGTCCAGCCGGTCGTGGATCCCACCGATCCCGCGCGCCACATCGGCGCCGTCGTGGCCGAGTCCCCTCTCTCACGAGACGGCCGTACGCCCATGGCCGGGACCGACTTCGCCCTCGAGACGAGCATCGTGCCCGTCACGCTCCGCCTGCAGTTCGAAGGCGCCGCCGATACCGATCCCGACACCTTCATCGTCAGGACGCCGGCCGGCGAGCCGCTCGCGTCGGTGCAACTCTCGGATGCGGACCTGCAGGCGTCTCGTCAGCGCTTTCGCGATCGGCGCCTGGCTGCGGAGATCACGCTGGGAGCCGTGTTGCTGCTGTTGTTGGCTGGACCGCTGCTCGACTGGCGACGCGCGACCCGAACGCTGCCGTTGGCGGCGGCCCTGACCATCGGCGTCGTGTTGTTATTGGCCGGCGCACGCGCACTGCTGTGGATGGCGACGCGCCGCGTCGGGTGGGCCGATCCGGCGCTGGTGCCCGCTGCCCCGTGGTCTCCGTCCGCCGCCGTGCTCATGGCCTCACCGGTGGATTTCCTGCTCACGGGCCTGCTGGCGCTGGCACTGACGGCGCTCGCCACTGCCACGTTCATCGAGTGGCGCCGCGCCCATCGGCCCGGCCTCGGCGTCGTCGTGGTCGACCGTCCGTCGCTCGGTGCGTTCTACCTGGCGGTGCAATTGACGGCCGGCACCGCGGTCGTCGCGTTGCTGACCCTGTACGCGGCGTTCCTGGGGTCGCATGTCTCCCAGGTCGCGGTCGACATCCTGCGGTTTGCGATTGAGCCGCGTGATTGGGTGCGGTTGTGCGTCGTGGTCGGCCTGTTGGCGCTGAACGCGGCCGTGATCGGCCTGGCGGTATTGATTCTTCGTGCGGCCGCGTCAGCCTGGGTCTTCACGACCGCTCCGGTGGGATGGCGTCTGCGTGGCGTCGCCGCCTGGCTGCTGCCGGCGGTCGCTCTCGCCTGGCCCGGACTGACCGAGGCCTCTGCCCCGCTGTGGCCCACGCTGGCGGCCATCGTGTTTACCGCCGCGGCCGCCTGGGCCCTGCACCGGTTCGGAGCGGCGTTGCCGCGAGGTTCACAGGCGCTGCGCCTGGTGGTGGCGCTGCTCGCGCTCACCTTGCCATCGGTGGTGTTCTATCCGTCGCTGGTCGTGGCCGCCGATAGCGCGCGCCGCCAGTTGGTCACCGAGCGTTACGCGCCCGAGGTGCTAAACCAGCGTCCCGACGTTCGCCTGAAGCTCTCGCAGGCGCTCGTGGAAATCGATCGCATCGCCGTCCTCGATACGATGGTGCAGGCCAGCGAGGCACCGGTCGCCGGACCGCCGTCGACCGACGCGGCGTTTCTGGTGTGGGCGCAGACCCAGTTGGCCACGCAGCGGCTGACGTCGAGCGTGGAACTGCACAATCCGGCAGGGGCCATGGTCAGCCGGTTCGCGTTGAACCTGCCCGACAACGCGCAGGGACAGATCTGGAACGAGACCTCCTGCGAGTGGGAGATGCTTGAAGAGGTCTCGCCGTTCTTCTCCGAGGAGCGCCGGTTGCTGCACGCCGGCCGCGCGATTTGCACTACCGACGACAGAGGCCGTCGCGTAATGGCCGGTTCGGTGGTCGTGCACTCCATGCTCGACTACGCCAACCTGTCGTTCATTTCGGCGCAGAATCCGTACACGGCGTTGATGCGCTCAGCCCAGGCGCTGCCCGAACCGCGGCCTCGCGCCGAGGTTGAGTTGTACGTCTATGGATGGAGCCGTCGCGTCCTGTACAGCTCGGTGGACGCGCCGCCGCCGCTGACCGAGGAGGTCTACCGCCGCGCCTATGAATCGCGCGAGCCGTTCTGGACGACCATTGCCCGCGGCTCCACCGTGCTCGACGTCTACGTGATGAGCGACCGCGCCGCCATCTACGTGCTCGGGGTGGCCAACCAGACCGCGTTCGGCCACGTGATTACGCTCGCCGAGCTCGTGACGCTGGCGTTCGCGGTGTTCGTGATCCTGCTGCTCGGCGGTGGCGCGGCCAATCTGTTGCTGTCACGAGTCCCGATGACCGGCCGCGCGTTGTTGGCCGAGGTCCGTGCCAGCTTCTACCAGAAGCTGTTTCTCGCCTTCGTGCTCTCAGCCATCGTTCCGGTGCTGGCGCTGGCCTTCGTCTCGCGCGAGTACATGGCGCGGCTGATGTATGCGGACATCGAGAGCGAGGCGACGCGACTGGCCAACGTCGCCAGCCGCGTCGTCGAAGACGTCGGCGAGCAGATCGGTCAGTCGGCCGTCGACCCGGACTTCATCGTCGTCTGGCTCAGTCGGGTGATTGCGCACGACGTCAACCTTTTCCAGGGCGCCGACCTGCTGGCGTCGA